>NZ_JBXKJL010000210.1:0-10272 GCF_056994735.1 Geomonas sp. | reverse complement strand
ACAACAAGGTCATCATCCTGGAAGGCGGCAAGATGGAGTTCGGCATACTGGCCGATGCCATCGTCGGGGTCGGCACCATCGATGCCGGAGAGCTTCAGCCGTCGCTGCCGACGCTGACCGAGATCAGGGCCGATTACCTGAAGGGCGTCACCGATCGCCTGGTGGTGCTGGATGCCGGGAAGATGCTTGCGGACAAGAGGATCGTGGTTCATGAGGTGGTTTAGAAGGGATCGCTTACCCGGAGGAAGGGGCTGCAGCTCGGAGGAACCGTCATGAAGTGGCTTGAAAATATGGTAGTGCGGACCATGCAGGGCTCGCATTTCATCCGGAGCCTGATCGACATGAGCCAGGACCCGCTGGTCATCATCAATCCCGGAGGGAAGATCGCCGAGGTCAACGACGCCACCGTGAGGATCACCGGGGCAGCCCGCGAATGGCTGATCGGCTCGGACTTCAGTGACTTCTTCACCGAACCCCAAAGGGCGGGGGATGCCTACCGCCAGGTGCTGGAGAAGGGGTACGTGCTCGACATGCCCCTTGCCATCAGGCACAAGGACGGGAGGCTTAGCGAGGTCCTCTACAACGCCACGGCCTACAAGGATGACGACGGCCAGCTCTTGGGCGTCTTCGCGGCCGCCAGGGACGTGACCCAGCGCAAAAAGGCCGAGGAGAAGTTCCGGGGATTCCTGGAAAATGCCCCCGACGCCATCGTCATCGTCAATACCGAGGGGGAGATCGTCCTGGTCAACTCGCAGACCGAGAGGCTCTTCGGCTATCCGCGCGAGGAGCTGATCGGGAGGAAGGTCGAGATCTTGGTCCCCCCACGCTTCAGGGAGAAGCATCCCCGGTACCGGGGAAGCTTCTTCGGCGATCCCAAGGTGCGCCCGATGGGGGTGGGGCTGGAGCTCTACGGTCTGCGAAAAGGGGAGGTCGAGTTCCCGGTCGAGATCAGCCTGAGCCCCCTGCAGACCGAGGATGGTCTGCTGGTTATCGCTGCCATCCGCGACATCACCAAGCAGAAACAGGCCTCGCAGTACGCGAGGAGCCTGATCGAGGCGAGCCTCGACCCGCTGGTGACCATCAGCGCCGAAGGGAAGATCACCGACGTGAACGAGGCGACCGTCAAGGTGACGGGCGTTCCCCGCGAAAAGCTGATCGGGACCGATTTCACCGGCTACTTCACCGAGCCGGACAAGGCGGGAGAGGGGTACAAGCAGGTCTTCGAGCAAGGCTCAGTCACCGACTACCCCCTCACCATCATGCACAGCAGTGGCGCACTGGCGCACGTCCTCTACAACGCCTCGGTTTACAAGGATGACCACGGTAACGTCCTCGGCGTCTTCGCCGCGGCCAGGGACATCACCCAGCGCAGGAAGGTGGACCAGGAGCTCAAGGAGCTGAACCGGACCCTCGAACAGCGGGTGGCGGAACGCACGGCGAACCTGGTGCGGCAGAACACGGAGATCCTCGAGGCGGCGGAGATCCTGGCGGCCTCGTCCAGCGAGATCATGACCTCCATGAGCCAGATCGCTTCCAGTGCCGCTGAGACGGCGGCCACGGTCAACGAGACCTCCAGCATCGTGGAAGAGGTCAAGCTGACCGCCCAGGTGTCGAGCCAGAAGGCGCGCAAGGTCTCCGATGCCGCCCAGAGGGCGGTGTCCGTGGCCCAGACCGGGAGGAAGTCGGTGGAGGACTCGGTGACCGGCATGGGGCGGATCCAGGACCAGGTCGCCTTCATAGCCGAAAGCATCGTCAAGCTCGCCGAGCAGAGCCAGGCGATCGGCGAAATCATCGCCTCCGTCAACGACCTGGCCGAGCAGTCCAACCTCCTGTCGGTCAATGCCGCCATCGAAGCCGCCAAGGCCGGCGAGCAGGGGAAAGGCTTCGCGGTGGTGGCCCAGGAGGTCAAGAGCCTGGCCGAGCAGTCGAAGGAGGCCACGGGCCAGGTGAGGAACATCCTCAACGACATCCAGAAAGCCACCAACACGGCGGTCATGGCCACCGAGCAGGGGAACAGGGCGGTCGACGACGGCGTCAGGCAGTCGAAGGAGGCGGGCGAGGCGATCCGGCTCATGGGGATGAGCATCGAGGAATCGGCCCAGGCGGCGGTGCAGATCTCGGCCTCGAGCCAGGAACAGTTGACCGGGATGGACCAGGTGGCCCAGGCCATGGGGGATATCAAGCTCGCCAGCGAGCAGAACGCCACCGGGATGAAGCAGGTTGAGGCGGCGGTGCAAAATCTCCATGAACTGGGGCAGAAGCTGAAACACCTGGTGGAGCAGTACAAGGAATGAGTCATGGAGCGGGACGAGCAATTCCAAAAACACCTTCTGGAGACCTTCAGGCTTGAGGCGGAGGAGCACCTTCAGGGGATGAGCTCCTCGCTCATCGAGCTGGAGAAGGGAGTCCCCGAGGAGCAGGCCCAGCTGGTGGAGACGGTCTTCCGGGAGGCCCATAGCCTCAAGGGCGCGGCGCGCTCGGTGGGGCGCAGCGACATCGAATCGCTTTGCCAGGCCATGGAGGGGCTCTTCTCCGGGATGAAGCGCGGCGAGGTCGGCCCGTCCCCGCGGATCTTCGATCTCCTGCAGCAGTCGGTGGACCTTTTGACCCGCCTCCTTGCCACCGCCGAAGCTCTGCCCGGCGAAGAGGAGAAAAACTGGCAGCGGGAGTTGGTGAGGAAACTTGGCGCCGCTAGGGTAGGTGCCACTTCGCAGGGGGGAGCTTCGGCCCCTCCATCCGGGGTGCCGTCTCGACCCGCCGTCGCCGCCTCTCAGCCTGCGGTGGCGTCTCAGCCAGGAGGAGCGTCTCAGCCTGATGTCGCGCCTCCGGCCGAGCCTAAAGCTCCCCGGGGAAATGGACCTCCGGCAGGCTCGGAGCGACCGGTACCGGAGCAAAAGGGTTCGGCCAGGGAGGTCAAGGCGACTCCTGCGGTAGGCGGGGAGACGGTAAGGGTGTCGTGGGGGAAGCTCTCCGCCGTGCTGCTCCTCTCGGAAGAGATGCTCTCCGCCAAGCTCTCCGCCCGGCAGCGGGCCCTGAGGATGCGGGGGGTCCGCTCGGCGTTCACGGAGTGGAGCAAGGAGTGGAGCAGGGTGACGCCGGAGGTGCAGAAGCTGGTGGCGGGGGCCGCCAGGGCTATCGAGGTCGGGACCGAAACGACTCTCTCTGACGGCAAGGATCTCCATAAGGTCCTGGAATTCCTGACCTGGAACAGCGCCTTCATAAGATCGCTGGAGGCTAGGTACGGTGCCCAGACCAAGGAGGCTGAGCAGGATAGCCGATCGCTCGGAGGAATGGTTGACAACCTCCTGGCTGACGTCAAGAAGGCCATGATGTTTCCCTTCTCTTCGCTGCTGGAGTCCTTCCCCAAGATCGTGCGCGACCTGTCCCGCGATAACGGCAAGGAGGCCGACCTTGTGGTACGCGGGGAGGAAATCGAGATCGACCGGCGCATCCTGGAGGAGATGAAGGACCCGCTGATACACCTGGTAAGGAACTCGATAGACCACGGGATCGAGAAGCCCGAAGAGAGGGAGGCCAGGAAGAAGCCGCGGCGGGGAAGGATCACCATCAACATCGCGCCCAGGGATGACAAGGCCGAGATCGTGGTCAGCGACGACGGAGCCGGCATCAGCCCCGCACAGGTAAGGTCGGCGCTGCTGAAGATGGGCGCCCTGTCCCCCGAAAAGGTGCAAGGCCTTGGGGAAGGTGAGTTGCTCCCTTTCATCTTCTATTCGGGACTCTCGACCAGTCCGATCATCACCGACGTCTCCGGGCACGGGCTTGGCCTCGCCATCGTGAAGGAGAAGGTCGAGAAGCTGGGGGGAACCGTCTCCGTGGAAAGCTTGCCCGACTCGGGGACCACCTTTCGCCTCGTCCTTCCTCTCAGTGTCGCCACCTTCCGGGGCATCCTGGTGAGGGTGGGGGAGCGCATCTTCGTGCTCCCGGCCACCCACGTGGACCGGGCGGTGAGGCTCCGGGACGGGGAGATCAGGACGGTGGAGAACCGGGAAACCGTGACCTTGAGCGGGACGGTCGTTTCCCTTGCGAGACTGGGCGCGGTGCTGGAGCTTCCCGAGCCGCGCGTACTCCCCGGAGAGTTGCAGGCGGTGGTGGTGACGGCGGGGGATCAGAGTCTCGCCTTCCTGGTCGATGAAGTGCTGGGCGAGCAGGAGGTGCTCCTTAAAAGCCTCGGCCTGCAGCTGGCGCGGGTCCGGAACATCGCAGGCGCCACCGTCCTCGGCTCGGGGAAGGTGGCCCCGATCCTCAACGTGGCGGACCTGGTGAAGTCGGCTGCCAGGATGGCGGGGGCACAGTTCGCCCTTCCCGCCCAACGCGAGGTGGCATCGACGCCGGGGCGAAAGGTGCTGGTGGTCGAGGACTCCATCACGTCCCGTACCTTGCTGACCAACATCCTGGAGTCCGCCGGCTACAGCGTCACCACCGCGGTCGATGGTGTCGATGCCTTCACCAGGCTCAAGGGGGAGCCCTTCGATGTCGTGGTCTCCGATGTCGAGATGCCCAGGATGGACGGCTTCGAACTGACCTCCAGGATTCGCCAGGACCACGATCTCGCGGAACTCCCGGTGGTGCTGGTCACGGCGCTGGGTACCAGGGGGGATAGGGAGCGGGGCGTGGACGTGGGGGCCAACGCCTACATCGTCAAGAGCAGCTTCGATCAGAGCAACCTGCTCGAGGTCGTCAGACGGCTTTGCTGAGTGCGGAGTGTGTCATGATCAAGGTCCTCATAGTCGATGACTCGCCGGTGGCGCGGCAGCTAATAGAGCACATACTGTCGGCTGACCCGGAGATCCAGGTGATCGGTGCCGCCCGAAACGGCATCGAGGCCCTGGCCGCCCTGGAGCACAAGCGCCCCGATGTGGTCACCATGGACGTCCACATGCCAGGCATGGACGGGTTCGAGGCGACCCGGGAGATCATGACGAAGTACCCGGTCCCGGTGGTGATCGTCACCGGCACCCTCGATCCTAAGGCCGACACCGCCGTCTTCCGCACCCTTGAAGCCGGCGCGGTCGCCATCCTGCTGAAGCCTCCCGGCATCGTCGATCCCGAGTACGCCCGGGCCGCGGCGGAACTGGTGCAGACCGTGAGGCTCATGTCCGAGGTGAAGGTAGTCCGCAGATCGGTGCGCCGCTCGCGGCAACAGCCCCTCCCCAGGGGGGAAGGGGGCCCGGCGCAGGTCAGGGCGGTGGGGATCGGCGCCTCGACCGGGGGACCGGTGGTGATCCACAGCATTCTCTCCGCGCTGGCCGCCGATTTCCCGGTGCCGCTCCTGGTGGTGCAGCACATGGCCGCCGAGTTCGTACCCGGTTTCGCCGAGTGGCTTTCCGGCTCCTGCGCCATCGTGGTCAAGGTCGGGGAGCAGGGGGAGACCCTGCGGCCCGGGACGGCGTACGTGGCCCCCGGCGGCCGGCATATGGGGGTCGACGGGCTGGGGCGGATTACGCTGACCCCCGGCAAGCCCGGGCAATTCCTCTGTCCGTCGGTCACCCATCTCTTCTGCAGCATGGCAGAGAGGTACGGGGACCAGGCGGTGGGCATCCTCCTCACGGGAATGGGGGGCGACGGGGCAGCCGGCCTGAAGGCCATGCAGGAGCGAGGGGCCCTGACCATAGCCCAGGATGAGGAGACCTCTGTCATCTACGGCATGCCCGGGGAGGCAGTGAAGCTCAGGGCCGCCCAGCACGTCCTTCCCCCCGAAAGCATCATCGCCATGATCCGGACCGTGGTGGAGCGGAAGTAACGGCACAATCGATAGGTGCGTCTCGGGAATTTCCCGCTACAATCTATAGGATTCACCAGTCCGGAGCCGGAACTGCGGCAACGGCGCCAGCCCTTTCAGTTATCACCTCTATGCGATCCGGTAGCCCCACCAGAGATCCCTTTTCCACGAAGTCATGCCGGGGTAAAAAGCCATGACGAGCGACAAGCGACCGACCTCAAAGCGCGGCACGGCGGCAACCCGGGACAGCGTCGCTGTCACCCGGTTCCGCAGCCTCGCCGACGCCATGCCCCAGCTTTGCTGGATCGCCAAAGCCGACGGCTGGATCTTCTGGTACAACCGTCGCTGGTATGAATACACCGGCACCGCCGCCGACGAGATGAAAGGGTGGGGGTGGCAGTCGGTGCACGACCCCTCAATCCTCCCCGTGGTCATGGAACGGTGGAAAGCCTCCATCGCCACCGGCCAACCGTTCGACATGGTCTTCCCGCTGCGCCGCTACGACGGCGTTTTCCGGCACTTCCTGACCCGGATCGTTCCCTTGCGCGACCAGCAGGGCAACGTGGTGCGCTGGTTCGGGACCAGCACCGACGTGACCGAGCAACGCGAGACCGAGGAAGCCTTCCACCAGAGCAACGTGCGGCTGAACCTGCTGGCCCAGACCGCCAGCGAGCTTCTGGCCACCAAGTCCCCGCAGGGAGTGGTCAACTCCATCTGCAGCAACGTGATGGCCTTCCTGGACTGCCAGGTCTTCTTCAACTTCCTGATCGACGAGGAGCAGCAGCGCCTGCACCTCAATACCTGGGCCGGGATAGACGTCGATGAGGCGAAGAGGATCGAGTGGCTCGATGTGGGGATGGCGGTCTGCGGCTGCGCGGCGGAGGGCGGGTGCCGGGTGGTGGCGGAGGACGTGCAGAATACCCCGGATCAACGCACCACGCTGGTCAGGACCTACGGCGTCACGGCCTACGCCTGCCACCCCATGATGGCCCAGGGGCGGGTACTCGGTACCCTCTCCTTCGGCACCCGCACCAGGACCCGTTTTTCACCCCAGGATCTGGCGCTGATGAAGACGGTCACCGACCAGGTGGCGATCGCCATGGAACAGAAACGGATGGAGGAAATGATCCGCCGCAGCGAGGCCCGGCTGGAAGCCTTTCTGGACGCCTCTCCCGGCATGCTCAGCATACTGGACGAGGAGCTCAGGTACCTGAAAACGGACAGGGTGACGCCGACCTACTTCGGACTCGATCGCGACAGCATCATCGGCAGGTCCGTGGGCGAGCTGTCGCCCGAACACCTCCACAGTCACGGCGCCATGATGCGCCGGGTCCTGGAAACCGGAGAGTCGGAACTGAACGCCGAGGTGCAGAGCCCGATACCGAGCAGGCCCGGCGAAATGGCGCACTGGCTGGCTTCCTACTTCCCCGTACCGCTGCCGGGAGGGAAGGGCGGCGTAGGGGTCATGGGAGTCGAGATAACCGACAAGAAGGAGGCGGAAGAGGCGCTGCGCCGGGCCCATGACGAGCTGGAGCAACGGGTACAGGAGCGAACGGAGGAGCTGGCGAAAGCCATGGAGGCGATGCGCCAGGAGATCGTGGAGCGGCAGCGGGCCGAGGAAAGCCTGCGCAGGCTCAACCGCCTCTACCTGGTGCTGAGCGAGACCGGTAAGGCCATCGTCCGCGCCTCCGACCGCACCTCGCTCTTCCGCGATTTCTGCCGCATCGCGACCAACCAGGGGGGCTTCCTCCTGGCCTGGGTGGGGCTGGTTGAGAAGGGGGGACGGATCCGGGTGGCGGCGGCCAGCGGCGCCACCGCCTACCTCAGGGGGCTCGACGTCACCACGAAAAAAGGGCCCGACGGCGAGGGGCCGACCGGCATAGCGGTGCGCGGCGGGGCCTATTACATCTGCAACGACTTCCAGAACGACCCGTGCACCCTCGCCTGGCACGAGAGGGGAGAGGCCTTCGGCATCCGCGCCTCGGCCTCGGTCGTTCTCAAGGAGGAGGGACGGGTCTTCGGCGCCCTGACCCTCTATTCCGCGGAGAAGGATTTCTTCGACGGGCAGCATGTGGCCCTGCTCCAGCAGATGGGGGCCGATCTCTCTTTCGCCGTCGACAACCTGCTGCGCGAGGAACGGCGCCGGGAGGCGGAGGGGGCCTTGCAGGAGGAGACCCTGGAGCGGTTGAGGGCCACCGAGGCCCTGCGGGAGAAGGAACGCCTCCTGATCCAGCAGAACCGGCAGGCTGCCCTCGGGGAGATGATCAACAACATCGCGCACCAGTGGCGCCAGCCGCTCAACGCCCTGGGGCTGATGATCCAGGACGTCGCCATGTCCTACGAGGTGGGCGATCTGAGCAGCGAGTATCTCGACAACTCGGTGAACAGCTTCATGCAGATCATCAATCACATGTCCCAGACCATCGACGATTTCAGGAACTTCTTCAGGCCCGAGAAGGAGAAGGTCGCCTTCAGGCTGAGCCGGGCCGTCAGCAACGTCACCTCCATCATGGACGCCAGCCTCAAGGCGCACCGCATCCACCTGGAGGTGGCAACAGCCGGTGATGCCGAGGTCCACGGCTATCCCAACGAGTTCTCACAGGTGCTCCTCAACATCATGCTCAACGCCCGGGACGTACTGACGGAGCGGCAGATCGAGAGCCCGAGGATCGAGGTGCTCCTCTCCCAGGAAGAGGATCGGGGAATCGTAATCATCCGGGACAACGGCGGCGGGATCCCGGAGGAGATCATCGACAAGATCTTCGACCCGTACTTCACCACCAAGGGGCCGGACAAGGGGACCGGAATCGGCCTCTACATGTCCAAGGCCATCATCGAAAAGAACATGAACGGCAGGATGACGGCCAGAAACAGCCAGGACGGCGCGGAGTTCCGGATCGAGGTGTGAGCGAGCTTCAGGTTTCAACCCGGGAGATCCCGGGATTTCTGCTAAAGGAGGAAGCTATGGAAAGAAAGACGATGATGTATGGTCTCAGGGTCGCGACGGTCGCCACCGTCTTTGCCGCCGGATATCTCTGCGGTTCGGTGACGCAGCGTAACGCCGACGCGCAGATGAGCGAGATGGGGGGAGAGCTCATGAAAAAGGCGTCGGGAAGTGGCGGTATGGTGGGCAATGCCGCCCAACTCGGCACGGCCATCACCGACATGGAGAAGCAGGTGAACGGCCTCCAGAAGAATCTCGGGGTGCTGAAAAACATCAAATCCGCCATGCTTGGCGGCAAGTAGGGGCTTAAGATCGAGTCACTCAGGTGAAGGGAGGATTCATCATGGCTATTTCCGTTACCGCCTTGCATCCCAATACCACCATTCAGGCTCCGGGGCTGAGCGTCTATTCGGGCGTGGCAGAATGTCTCTTCGCGGGGCCGGCCAGCGGGGTGGCGAGGGATACCCTCTCATTCATCATCCCCGACCCGCGGATCAGCCTGGTCATCCAGCCTGTTCAGGCGAGTTGCGTGGTGTCGCTGGCCAGCTTTGCCTTCGACGGCCCCGTCACCGATGCCCTCTGGGCGGTTGACGGCACCTCGGTCACCACGGTCAACGAGGATCGCGGCACCGGCACTGCGCAGCTGGAAGTCTTTGCCGATTTGGCCGTGAGAGGGCTGCACGGGCTCATCCTTCGGGTAAACTACAGCGTCTACGTCAGGCAGTGATCCCTCCTCGTTATTCCCCGTTCCATCCACTCCCTTACTCCGCCCCTCTTTCTCAGGGAGGGGGGGCGGGGTAAGGGAAGCAACGACCTCGGCTGCGTCATCCCGAGTCCTTCCATGGGGATCCATCGCGGGATTCCCGCTTACCCCGCGGGAATGACGGTAGCGCCTCCTCGGCCGAAGCGTCCATCGCCACGGCGTATCGCCACCGCTTCCGGATACCCATCATTAAAATTTGCATTGAAGCCGGTAGCATGCTACTTGTGGGATTACCACTTCCGGCCTTACAGCTTCAGTTGTGGCAGCAAACAGATTGGATAAAGCAGTGACCGAAACCACAAAACACTCCGCAAGCCGCCTTCTCCTCATCGCCTGCACCATCAGCTTCGTCTGCTTCTTCGGCTCCTACATGCGCATTCCCATTGTGCCGCTCCTGGCGACCTCTCTGGGCGCCGATACCGCGGACGTGGGGCTCATCAACGGCGCTTTCATGCTGGTGGCGGGCTTCCTCTCCATCCCCTCGGGACTCCTCTCCGACCGGCTCGGTCGCAGGATACCCCTGCTCAGTGGGCTGGCGCTGCTCTCCTGCTCGTCCTTCCTCCTTTTCTGGAGCCGGACGCCGCTGCAGATGGGGCTCATCTACCTGATGTTCGGCATGGGGCTGTCGGCATTTTCGCCGACCTTGATGTCTTATGTCGCCGATGTCACTCCGCCCGAGGTGCTGGGGCAGGCCTATGGCTGGTACACCATGGCGCTCTACGGCGGGATGACCCTCGGCCCGGCGGCGGGCGGCTTCGTCGGCAGCGCTCTCGGGCTGCGATCGGTCTTCCTTGCCGCCGGCGCGCTGATCACGGCGATGTTCTT
>NZ_JBXKJL010000209.1:0-3657 GCF_056994735.1 Geomonas sp. | reverse complement strand
GAAATAGCCGTAGCGCATTATTTCCCCCGGCTGGGAACGGCGGGCAGGATGGATGGCACTTCACCTTCGCACCGCGTAACTGGTCAGGTCATTTCGGGCGGGGTTGTTGTCGGCGGGTGAGCTGACGCGCTGATGTAGCGGGAAGCGGTTGCGGCACGTAGGGTCCTGGTGTGCCCGCTGAGGACGGACCGCCGTCGTATGAGGTGCTGGCCGCGCTGGTGGCGTCGCTGCGCCGGGAGCTGGCGGATGCCATGGCCGCGGTGGAGGAGACGCGGGCGGAGCTGGGGCGGGCGCGGGAGCAGATCGCTGAGCTTGAGGCGCGGCTGAGGCAGACGCCGCGGAATTCATCCAGGCCGCCGTCCAGCGAGGGGCTGGGCAAGCCGGCGCCGGGGCCGCGGTCGCTGCGGAAGAAAAGCGGGCGCAAGCCGGGCGGGCAGGACGGGCACAAGGGCACGGCGCTGATGCAGGTGGCGCGTCCGGACCGGGAGGTCCGGCATGAGCCAGGCTGCTGCGGGCGGTGCGGGGAAGATCTGGCGGGGCGGCCGGTCACCGCGGTGGAGCGCCGCCAGGTCTTCGACCTGCCGCCGGCCAGGGCCGAGGTGACCGAGCATCAGCTGATCGAGCGGGAATGCGGCTGCGGGCAGCGCACCAAGGCGGTCGCTCCCCAGGGTGCGGACGCCCCGGCCTGCTACGGGCCGCGGATCGCCGCGATCATCATCTACTTGTATACCGGGCAGTTCCTGTCGAAGAAGCGCACCGCGCAGGCGCTGGCCGAGTTGTTCGGCGTCCCGCTGTCATCCGGCACGGTCGCCGCGCTGACCGCCCGCGCCGCCGGGAATCTCGGTGAGTTCCTGGAACGGGCGCGGAAGGAGATCGCTGCCAGCCCGGTGGCGGGGTTCGACGAGACAGGGTTCCGCGTGCAGGGCCGGCTGCACTGGGTGCACTGCGCCCGCACCGGCAAGTACACCGTGTTCATGGTCCATCCCCGGCGCGGGAAGGAGGCGATCGAGGCGATGGGCGTGCTCCCCTCGTTCGCCGGGATCGCCGTCCACGACGCCTGGGCCTCGTATGACACGTACACGGCCCCTGACCACCAGCTGTGCTGCGCGCACGCCCAGCGCGAGCTGCAGGCCGTCACCGATGCCGCGTCCGGGAGCCAGTGGTGCTGGGCCGCCCAGGCCGCCGGGGCGCTGGCCGCGATGCAGGACCTGGTCCGCGAGGCGGCCGTCCAGGGCCGCGACGCCGTCGACCCGGCAGCGCTGGCCGTCCAGGTCCGCCTGTACCGCTCCGCCGCCCTGGCCGGAGCCAGCCAGACCGCCGCCCGATCCGGGGCGCTGATGAAAAAGCACCACGCGCTGGCCCGCCGCCTGCTCGACCGCCAGGACGACTGTAAGTATTCGGAAATCGTGTGGTTACTAAAAGTAAGTGTGCAGGTCAGACCATAGATGCCGGGTCGTGCACCACAGGACTTCCGAATAGTTACGGACGACTACCTGCGGTTCACCACCGACCTCCGGGCGCCACCGGATAACAACGGCTGTGAACGCGACATCCGCATGGCCAAGCTGAAACAGAAAGTATCCGGCTGCCTGCGCACCATCGCCGGCGCCCGTCAGTTCTGCGCCATCCGCAGCTACCTATCCACCGCCGCCAAACATGGCCTCAGCTTTTTCGACGCCCTGGTCATGCTCACCAGAGGCGCAGGGCGATTTCGAGATCACTTATAGTGTCTTCATGGCTACAGTGTGAAATCACGAGGTTGGGCGGCTGACTGGTGCCCGGCTGCGACACTTGCCAATAGCGGAATTTCCGCGGCAGTTCCGGTAAGAAGAAGATGACCTTCTCTTTTCCCGGCATGATGGTTGTTACCAGGCAATCATGCATCCCGGAGAGAAGGCCATCCTATGCTAGTCTCGCAGCCTGCATCCTGCCCGTCAAGTCATAATGCCATAGCAGCCAGGGATGAAAACCCCGGAGATGCGGACATCTCAGGCTTGCTGGGCAGGCTGGCATCTGTCCTCGACCCGCGCAGCCCGCACGGAAAACAGCACCTGCTGGAATTCATCCTGGCAGTCTGCGTAGTGGCGACCCTGGCCGGAGCGAGGAACTACCAGGAAATCGCGAGACATGCGGCGGACATGCCTCAGCCCTTGCTGGAAAAGCTGGGGGCAAGATGGAGCTGGTTCAGGATGTGCTACAGATACCCGAGCAAGTCGGCAATACGAAACGTGCTGACAAGGATCGATGCTGCCGCGCTGGACATCATAACCTGCACATGGATTACCTCCCAGGCCAGGAAAGACGAGAAAGGCGACTGGATAATCGCGCTCGACGGTAAGGTGCTGCGCGGCGCATGGACTGACGAGAACGACAAGGTGACGCTTTTCTCCGCGATGCTCCACGGCGAGGCCGTCACGGTCGCGCAGGTCAGGGTGCCCGACGGCACTAACGAGATCACCCAGGCGGATGCCCTCATGGACGCCATTGATATCCCGGAAGGCGGATCAGTCCTGGTCACGCTCGATGCCGCGCACACCCAGCTGGAAACTGCGGAGGCAATCGGCGCAAGATCAGGATGGGATTACATGATGACCGTCAAGGGAAACCAGCCGTCTCTGCAAAGGAAAGTATTCGATGAAATCCTCCCGCTGCTCCAGAAGCCCCCGTTCCACGTAATGGAAGAACACAGACGCGGCCGGATAAGAAGATGGTCCTGCTGGATCACCGGCGCAGACGGCATCGATTTCCCGCACGCCCGCCAGGCCGCCTGCGTCCGACGCGACGTCTTCGAGATCTCCGGCAGCCGCATAAGCAGGGAGTATGCCTTCATTCTCACCAGCGGGACAACCGGAAAGATGACCGCCGCCGACGTCAGCTTGCACGTCCGCGGCCATTGGGGAATCGAGAACAAGAACCATTACATCCGCGACACCGTATACCGGGAAGATCATTGCCAGGCCTGGACCGGAAACGGCCCTCACGCCCTCGCCTCGCTCCGGAACCTCGCAATCGGGCTATTCCGCCTGAAGGCTGTCGGCTCCATCAAGGAAACCACAGAATGGGTCTGCCGCGACCGGATGCGGGCACTCGTATTTATGACTACTTAGGGAGTAACGTTCGTCACGAAGAGCGATCTTGAATCGGCCCTGCCATTGACGGGCGCGATAGGCACGCTCGTGCTGGTAGTAGAGCTCCATTGCCAGCATCGGCGGAATAGCGCGCACCGTCCGGACGCCGGCTGCCGTAGCGGTCACAGCGGCAGGCGGTTCGGTACGGGCCAGCGCCTGTGGTGCCGCCTCATACACGGTCTTGAAGGCACCCATGCCGCGGTCACCGTTTGGGGGCGCACCCCGGAAGCCCGCACGGCCAAGGGGCTGTAGCAGGTTAGTTCCCAGCACGAGATCCCGGATCACCGTTCCGCTGTGGCAACTGTCCGAATAAACCTCGATGTGAACATCGGAAGCGAATTGGCTCCAGAGATTGTACAGTTCATGGCCGAGGAGCTGGCGATCGTAGGCGACCCAGGTGTCGTCCAGCCCATCGGGCGACTCGCCTGTCGGATCCGGTACCCGCCCGCCATGGCCGGAGTACGTGAGCAGGAAGGTATCGCCGCCTTCCAGTGAATGCGCGGCCTTGCCTATTTCCGTCAGGATGGCG
>NZ_JBXKJL010000208.1:0-1225 GCF_056994735.1 Geomonas sp. | reverse complement strand
AGGCCGCGACCCTGATCATCATGCTCCCCTTCGGCCTGGCCCTCGGGCTGCCGACGCCGCTGCTGCTCGGGCTGATCCCCACCAGCTACGCCTACTTCTTCTTCGCCTTCTATCCGAGCGATCTCGCCGCCATCAACATGGACCGCTCCGGGACCACCAGGATCGGCAAGTACCTCCTCAACCACAGCTTCATGATCCCCGGCTTCATCGGGGTCGGCGTCTCGACCCTTGTCGCCTACTCCATCTCCAGGGTGATGTTCTAAGCCGCGGGGTACAAACCATCCGGCAGCACGTGCGGGCCGCATCCTCCAAAGGGTGCGGCCTTTTTTTTTAAGGCGTCGAATATTGGGAGAGGAGCGGGAAGGAGCGCCGGACGAAGGCATGGTGGCGGCAGCGCTGGATTGGCAGGAAAGGGGGAGATGTCATACAATGGGGTAGACGGTACAACCGTAAGAGGAGATAGGACATGAAAAGGACAGCTTCAGCAGTATGGAACGGTTCACTAAAGGAAGGTAAAGGTTCGGTTTCCACAGCAAGCGGCGTCCTTGCCGACAGCAGCTTCTCGTTCGGAACACGCTTTGCCGAAGAGCAGGGGACCAATCCGGAAGAATTGATAGCGGCCGCACACGCCGGGTGCTTCTCGATGGCGCTCTCTGCCAGCCTCGGTAAGGCCGGATTCGAGCCCAACCGGATCAGGACCTCGGCTTCGCTGGACCTGGAAAACGCGGAGGGGAGCTGGAGGATCACGGCGATACACCTCGACACCGCCGCCCGGGTCCCGAACATCTCAGCCGAACAATTCGAGGCGGTTGCCCAGGATGCCAAGGCGAACTGCCCGGTATCGCGGGTGCTGAGGGCCGAGATAACGCTGTCGGCACGGTTGGAAGATTAGGGGGGGATGGGAGACGATCCAGGACCGGCATGGTAGGTGGGTCGCTATGACCCGATGAAGAAAAGAAAGCGGCCCCAAGTCATCCTTGGGGCCGCCGTTTTGTAGCTACCGTTTTTGCTTTTCCTCTGTGAACCTCTGGTTGGGATGCTCTGTGTCCTCTGTGGTCGAGGCCTTCGCCTTACCCGAGGATCTGCTTGAGGTCGCCCTCGGCGGTGCCGATCGGGCCGATGTTGAAGTTCTCGACCAGGAAGTTCAGCACGTTCGGGGTGATGAAGGCCGGCAGGGTCGGTCCCAGCTTGATGTTCTTCACTCCGAGGTGGAGCAGGGTCAGCA
>NZ_JBXKJL010000207.1:0-1362 GCF_056994735.1 Geomonas sp. | reverse complement strand
TCTACGATGGGGCCATGGACGAGAAAGAGCTGCTTGAGTGTCGTGGTCGCCTCGAGAAGTTTCTCGAGGATCTTCTTGAACCGGTGGGAAGGGCCGAGCGTCGCCAGTGGGGTAGCGCTTATGTGCGGGGGCTTCTTTTGGACGGGAAACGCAAGTCCATCGAACCCATGGCGAGTCGGCTTCCCGACGGCAACGTCCAGGCCATGCAGCAGTTCATCGGCCAGAGTCCCTGGGAGTCCATGCTGGTAAGAAGGAGGCTTGCCGAACAAGTGGCCAGGGAACTGCTTCCTGCCTGCGCCTGGATTGTTGACGACACGGGCTTTCCCAAACAAGGCCCCCACTCGGTTGGTGTCGCTCGACAGTACTCGGGAACCCTCGGGAAGGTGGCCAACTGTCAAGTGGCCGTATCGCTCAACCTGGCAACCGACGATGCCTGCATGCCCCTTACCTTTGACCTGTATCTCCCTGAGGGCTGGACGAAGGATCCCGAACGCATGAGGAAGGTCGGGGTCCCCGAGGGGACGGTCTTTCGGAAGAAGTGGCAGATCGCTCTTGATCTCATTGATGAAGGATCGAAGTGGGATATTCCCAAGGGGGTTGTGGTTTCCGACAGCGCCTATGGAGATGTGGTCGAGTTTCGGCAAGGATTGCTTGATCGCGATCTTCCCTATGTCGTAGAGATCGAGAGCAAGACGATCATCTTTCATCCCCCGCCAAAGAGCAAAAAGGGGCGTCCTCCAAAGACAAGGGGAGCGAGGGCGCCTGAGACCACCTCCGTGATTGGCTATAGTAAGACCTGGCCCATGTGGAGGTGGAAAACCATTCGCTGGCGAGAAGGGAGCAAGGGACATCTGGTCTCCCGGTTTGCTGCAGTTCGCGTCAACCCCGCCCATGGCTCCAGGGAGAATCGGTCTCCACCGCCTCGACAGTGGCTTCTCGTGGAGTGGCCCCACAAGAAAAAGGAGCCGACGAAGTTCTGGTTTTCCTCTCTTTCCCATCAAGCCGGTCTCAGGCGCTTGGTCCGCCTCGCCAAGATCAGGTGGCAGGTGGAACAAAACTATCAACAGCAAAAGGACGAGCTCGGTCTCGACCACTACGAAGGTCGGGGCTATCGCGGTTGGCACCACCACGTGACGTTGAACATGATGGCTTTCGGGTTCCTTCTCCTTGAGACGCTCCGGAGTAAAAAAAACTTCTGGGTTGACCCTGCCGAAGATCCGGCGGTTGATCCAGAGTCTGCTCGCCACCTGGACGGGACGCTGCCCGATTTGCCATAGGAGGATCACCTATCGTCACCTGTCAGGATTTACTTAATACACTTAACGTAGTAGTACTAAGGAGGAGCGGGAGAGAGGTTACCCC
>NZ_JBXKJL010000206.1:0-1235 GCF_056994735.1 Geomonas sp. | reverse complement strand
GCCTCGCTACCGCAGGAGTCTATCTGTATTTTCTGCCGCCGTACGCACCGGAGCTCAATGAGATCGAGCCGGTGTTCCGGCAAGTGAAGTACCAGGAGATTCCTCAACGCAGTCACGCCAGCCGGGCGGCTCTCCGCGCGGCAGTTGACGCAGGCTTCGACACGTACGGGCGCAGCCTCAAATCAAAAAGTGAAAAGAAACCACGGCGAGCCGCTTAGAGGTATCCGTTCACGGTCTGGCATTGCCATTTGCGAATTAAGTCCATATATTTTTACTATGACGACGCCAGCGCCACCCTTTCTGAAGTCTCTGTGGAGCACGGCTTCGCCTGAGCTTCAAGCGGCGATTTTGGCGTTGGTCCAGGCCTACCAAGAGCGGATTGAGCAACTCGACGCCCAAGTGGCGGACCTGCAAGCTCGCCTCCAGCTCAATTCGACCAATTCCTCCAAACCTCCCTCGTCCGATCCCATCGGGCTGAAACGCAAGCCTCCCGTCCCACCCTCGGGTCGGAAACGGGGCGGGCAACCGGGACATCACAGGGTCCAGCGCAGCTTGGTCCCACCGGAGAAGGTACGCACGATTACCGATTGCAGGCCCACGGATTGCCGCCGCTGTGGCCATGCCCTGGTCGGTGATGACCCGGCCCCCTTGGTCCACCAAGTCGCCGAATTGCCCAAGATCGAGCCGCTGGTCGACGAATACCGGCTTCATCGCCTGGCCTGCCCCCAATGCGGCGTAACCACCTGTGGGAGTCTCCCCGCAGGGGTTCCCAGGGGATGTTTCGGCCCTTACCTGCAGGCGGTGCTGTCCACGATCGCTGGCGGCTACCGCCTGAGCAAGCGCCAGGTCCAGCAGATGGTCGGTGATCTGTTCAGCCTGTCCATCGCCACGGGTATGGTCTCCAAGCTCGAGCGGCGGTCGGCCAGGGTGCTGGAAGCCCCGTACAACGAAGTGGCGCTGGGCGTCCACGATGCCCCTGCGGCCAGCATCGACGACACCTCATGGCGTGAAAACCGCCGCAAGGCCCAGTTGTGGGTGGTCGTAACCGCGCTGACGACAGTCTTCACCATTGCAGCCCAACGATCCGCCGCAGTGGCCAAAGCGGTTTTGGGAAGTAAGCCGAACCAAGTTGTCACCAGCGACCGACACAGCTCGTTCGAGTGGATCGATCCGGTGTGGCGGCAGATCTGCTGGTCGCACTTGAATCGGGATTTCCAAGCAATGATCGACCGTGG
>NZ_JBXKJL010000205.1:0-2794 GCF_056994735.1 Geomonas sp. | reverse complement strand
AGGAGCATGACCCCGTCGTATCCCTGGGCATCGAAGAGGCCCGGAAGCTCTCCGTTGTGCTTGGACTTGAAGGACTGAATAAACGCGGCAGTCTGCGGCGACGCCTGTTCAGTGGAGAAGCCAAGGGCCGCCATCGACCCTTCGACTGCGGACCCGCCCAGTTCGATGAATTTCGGGGAGAACAGCCCGTCTCCGCCGAACATCGGGCATTTCAGCCCCTGCTTGCGGGCCTCCTTCATGATGAGGGCGCCCTCGGTGTAGTAGCCGGAAAACATGATGACGTCAGGGTTCTGTGCCTTGATGTTGGTGATCTGGGCGCTGAAGTCCTTGTCGCCGTCCTTGACCTTCTCGTCAGCCACGATCTTGATCTCCTTGACTTTGGCTGCGGCATCGCGGAAGGTCCGGGAGAGACCGACGCTGTAGTCGTTGTTGTCAGAGGTGATGATGGCGACCTTCTTGAAGTTGAGGTCTTTCGCGAAGTAGTCGATGACGGCGGGGATGGCGATGCTGTCAAGGAGGGTGTCGCGGAAGATATAGTCGCCGACCTCGACTACGCCCGGCCCCGTGGCTCCGGCGGAGAGGAGAACCACGCCTGCCTTCTGGGCGATCGGTGCCGCGACCTTGGTGATACCGGTGGTCGGGTCGCCGACGATGGCGTTGACGTTGTCGCGGGAGATGAACTTCTGGGTGACGGAAGCGCCTTCCTGCTTGTCGCCGCGGTCATCCGCCTCGACTATCTCGATCTTCTTGCCGAGAACGCCGCCGGCAGCGTTGACCTCATCGGCCGCCATCTTCATCCCTTCCAGGGTGGGCTTTCCGAACATCGCGACATCGCCCGTCAGCGCTCCGAGGAAGCCGATCCTGACGGTGTTCCCGGCAGGTGCCGCGGCAGGCGCCGGTGCCCCCTCTTTCGCCTCCTTCTTCTTGCAGCCGAAAGCACCGACAGCGAGAAGTGCCATTATCAGCCACGCACTAATCTTCTTGAAAGTCATGCCGATTACCTCCTTTGGTGGTTGGTGAGATTGAAGCATTTCAGAGCAGGACCGGGCGCAACAAGCTCGGGTCAGGGAGACGTTGGGAAAAGTGGCAAAGGGGCATCTGCAAGTGGCACCGTAGCTGGTGCAAATGTCAGAGCATGCTAAAAAGAGACAACATTTTCGAGATGTTTAAATAATATTTTTCCCTTTGTCAATCAGTTGTTACTGTTCGGCATCAAGCATACACGCATTTGCCATTGACACCACCGCCGCTGTATTAGTAATTTCACTCTACCGGCAACTCAGAACCGGCTATCGCCACCTCGATACCGCTGTTGCGACAGGCGAATGTGCCCAACCAAAGGAAGTGCTATGACTACGACCACCCTGAAAGAAGGCAGTACCATGAAGCATCACTTCGCCAGTGACAACTATGCGGGGATTTGCAGCGAAGCCTGGCGGGCCATGGAGGAAGCCAACACCGGTTATGCCTCTTCCTATGGTGACGACATCTGGACGGAAAGGGCTTGCGAGCGTATCAGGGAAGTCTTCGAGACCGAGTGCGAGGTCTTCTTCGTTTTCAACGGCACCGCCGCCAACTCCCTCGCCCTCGCCTCCTTGTGCCAGTCTTACCACTCGATCGTCTGCCACGAAATGGCCCACGTGGAAACCGACGAGTGCGGCGCCTCCGAGTTCTTCTCCAACGGCACCAAGGTTCTCCTGGTCCCGGGCGCGAACGGTAAGGTTGACCTGGAAGCCATCGAGCATACCATAACCAGGCGCAGCGACATCCACTATCCCAAACCTAAAGTACTGACCGTGACCCAGGCCACGGAACTCGGAACGGTGTACAGCGTGGCCGAGATGCAGGCGGTCGGCGACCTCGCCAGGAAGCACTCGCTGCGGGTCCATGTCGATGGAGCACGATTCGCCAACGCGGTGGCCTCGTTAGGGGTCGCCCCCAAGGAGATAACCTGGCAGGCCGGGGTGGACGTGCTGACCTTCGGAGGGACCAAGAACGGCTTTGCCGTTGGCGAGGCGGTGGTCTTTTTCAACAAGGAGCTCGCCTTCGAGTTCGACTACCGGTGCAAGCAGGCGGGCCAGCTCGCCTCGAAGATGCGCTTTCTCACCGCACCGTGGATCGGCATGCTGGAGAGCGGCGCCTGGCTCAGGAATGCGGCGCACGCAAACAACTGCGCGAGGCTCCTGGAGAGCGAGGTGCAGAAGATCCCGGGGATCAAGGTAATGTTCCCCAGCCAGGCGAATTCCGTCTTTCTGGAGATGGCGCCCGAGGCGCTGGAGGCCCTGCGGAATCTCGGCTGGCATTTCTACACCTTCATCGGTTCAGGCGGCGCCAGGTTCATGTGCTCGTGGGATACCAGGAGTGAGGACGTCGCGGCTCTGGCGCAGGACCTCCGAAAGGTGGCCGTATCTATACACCAGGGTATGGATATAGAGCCCCGCCTTACGACGAAGTAAGTCAACCTGCTTCATCTCTACAACAAACTTGAAACCCCTTTTTTAGTACTGTATAACTTTTTTCTTGAGTCACATTACTTCCGGTAACAAGCCCTGTATCCTGCGTACTGTCCTAGATCCATCTCGTTGTAACAGCGAGGGCCGCATATGAACATTCTCTTGTTGCGTCCGCATCCGGGTAATGACAGTTTCGGCCTCGGCCCGTTCTTTCGGGTGGAGCCGCTGGGGCTGGAGTACATCGGGGCGGCGCTGATCCGTGAGGGGCATGAGGTTACGGTGGCGGACCTGCGCTTCAGCCCCGGTCCGGCTACCTGGGTGCGCCGCACGCGTCCCAAAAT
>NZ_JBXKJL010000204.1:0-6885 GCF_056994735.1 Geomonas sp. | reverse complement strand
GGGGCGGGTGAGGTTACCCGCCCCCTTTTTGTGCAGGTAGTCTTTGCGTGGACGCGGCCCTGCGGTTCATCCGCGGGTGCCGCTGGTGGGAAGATGACCTTCTTGTTCATTTGCAGGACAAGAGCGTCTTGGACGTGGTTTTCAATTGAGTTTGCAGGAAATACCAACGAGTCGAGTAGTAACAGCTACTTGCTGCCGCTGCCGCCCCCAGATCCCCTCATGGACACCATCTTGAAAGAGAAGGCTAAAGAAACCTCAAAAGGGAGCTTTAGCCATGAGATCTACTGGATGGATCGGTAATTGGGCGGCGGGAATCCTAACCGCGGCGGTAGTGATCGGCAGTGCGGCCTGGGCCCAGGCGGGAGAAACTGCCATCTATGGCAAGTCCGGGTGGTACACATGGGACGAAAGGGTCAATGGCGGGTCGTTTGTGAAGGAGAAAGGATTTCTGCACGCCGTCGGGGTGACGAGGAAGGATGCCCTTTCCGCGCTGTACCTGGCCGAGCGCCTGGAGGTCTGGGGCGGGAATCTCGATTACGACGGGCATGACGTCACCGGGACCACGCCAATAAAGTCCGACACCTCGTATCTCGGCACCAGGGAGGAGGTGGCGTTATCGGTCAGGATGCCGGCGACGGCCACTCTGTCGGTCGAGCCTTTCGGGGGGATCGGCCACAAGTTCTGGATCAGGACCAGATCCAGCGAGAATTGGAACACCATCTACGGCAGGGTGGGGATTGCCGGTGAGGCGACCGGTCAGAACCTTACCTTTTTTGTCAGGGGAGGGACGATCATTCCCTTCTATACCAGGACCCACGTGACCCTGTCGGATGCCGGTTTTGAAGACGTGGTAACGTATCCGGACTCCCGGCTATCAGCCTTCGCCGAAGGAGGGGTGAAAGCCGGCGCCTTCTCGCTGAGCGTCGAATACGAAGGGATGGAGTTCGGGGAGTCGCCGAAAGTGGCGACCCGCAGTCGTTCGGTCGCCAAGGGCACGACTGTCGTGGGAGGAGAAGCCTACCAGCCCGCCTCGAGTTCGAACTTCGTCTCGCTCAAACTCACCTACACCTTCTAGCAGTCCAGCAGCCCTGTCTAAGCTCCTCTTGTCTTCAGGGGGAGGGGATGGGATACAGCCGCCGAGGTGGCATAAAGAAACCGCCGGTCCAATTGGGGCCGGCGGTTTCTTTTTTGGTTTATTGCAGGATGGTCTGGATCACCAGGGCCAGGGTCAGCACGATCATGGTGATCACGGTGACCCAGGAGATCAGGTTGAATGACTTCGAGTTGACGTATTCCCCCATGACCTCCTTCTTATTGATCAGGACCAGCATGAAGATCAGCACGAAGGGGAGGAGGGCGCCGTTCGCCACCTGCGAAAGGAGCATGATGGCGATCAGCGGGGCGTTAGGGATCAGGATGATGAGGGCGCCGATGACGATCAGGCCGGTGTAGAGCCACAT
Source organism: Geomonas sp. (assembly GCF_056994735.1). Lineage (NCBI taxonomy): Bacteria > Pseudomonadati > Thermodesulfobacteriota > Desulfuromonadia > Geobacterales > Geobacteraceae > Geomonas > Geomonas sp. The sequence goes on along the minus strand of NZ_JBXKJL010000204.1, from coordinate 5,425 downwards.
GAATTGCGGCGCGCTCTCGAAGTCGTGATCCACCCCTGATTCCCACCCCATGGCCTCGCAGACGCAGTAGGCGGTCGACAGAGGCAGGATGGAGGCGGCAAAGAGCGAGGCGTTGGCAAGTCCTACGGCGAAGAGTGCCGAGGCGTACTTCCCGGCCAGCGGCGCCAGCGAAACTGCGGCGTCCTTCGCGTCGTTTATATGGGTTCCGTGGACAAACATGGTGGCGCCGCAGGCCACGATTATGAAGAAGGCCACTACGTCGGTCATGACGCAGCCGAAGATCACGTCGAACCTGCAGGCTTTGTAATCCTCGAGCCGCACCCCTTTTTCCACCACCGCCGATTGCATGTAGAACTGCATCCAGGGCGCGATGGTGGTTCCTACCACGCCGATCACCATCATCAGGTACGAAGGCTTGAGTTCGAACGACGGCGTCACGGTGGCAACCATGATTTCGCCCCAGGAGGGTTTCGCCAGGACTGCCGAAACGATGTAGGTGAGGTAGACGGTGCAGGCGAAGAGGAAGACCTTCTCGACGAACTTGTAGCTCCCCTTGACAATCAGCCACCAGACCACCAGGGCGCCGATCGGGACCGAGATGTACTTGCTGACGCCGAAGATCTCCATGGCGGAAGCCCAGCCTGCGAACTCGGCGACGGTGTTACCAAGGTTGGCCACCAACAGGAACAACATCAGGTAGGCGGTGACCTTGACGCCGAAATTCTCCCGGATCATGTCGGCCAAGGTCTTGCCGGAGACCACACCCATGCGGGCGCACATTTCCTGCACCACGATGAGGGCTACGGTGATGGGGATCAGCGTCCATAAGAGGGCATAACCGAAGCTCGCTCCGGCCACCGAGTAGGTGGCGATGCCGCCGGCATCGTTGTCGACGTTGGCGGTGATGAGGCCGGGCCCGAGCACGGAGAAGAAGAGGAGGATGCTTTTTTTATTGAATTTCATGGATGTCTCCAGGGACCGTAAAAACTTGAAACGAGAAGCCTGACTCAAGGGTTTTGAATCAGTAGGTCGGATGGCGCTTCAGTTTCAGATCGAGCGGCAGGAAGCGCTCCAGGATATCGTCGACCGTCACGATCCCCACCATCTTCTTCTCCTCGTCCAGTACCGGCACCGCAATCAGGTTGTACTTGGCGATGATCTCCAGGATCTCCTTGGGCTCGTCGTCAATCTGCACGCACTTGAGGTGCTCCGTCATCACCTCCTCTACCGGCAGCGCCCCGTCATTGACCAGCAGCTCCTTCAGCGAAACCACGCCCAGCGGGCGCTCGTCGGGATCGAGGACGTAGGCGTAGTAGACGCTGTCGACCTCGGCGGCCTGATACCTCACCTCGGAAAGGGCCTCGGCTACGGTGACATCGACAGGGATGGCAATGAAGCTGTTGTTCATCATCCCGCCGACACTGTCGTCTTCGTGCTCCATCAGTTCCTGGATCTCTTCCGCGTCCTCGGCATCCATGAGCCCCAGGAGTTCCTCGGCCTTCTCGGCGGTCAGGTCGCCAAGGACGTCCGCCGCCTCGTCCGGGGACATCTCCTCGAGGATGTCGGAAGCGCGCTCGCTGTCGAGTTCGCTGATGATCCGGCTCCTGAGTTCCGGTTCCAACTCGTGGATGGCCTCGCCGGCCGTCTCGTCATCGAGAGAATCGAGCACCGTCTGGATGTTCTGCCTGGGGACCCGCGAGATGATGTGGGCGAGGTCGGCGGGGTGCATCTCCGATATCTGCTCCCGCGCCATGGTCAGGGTCAGTCTCGCCGCGTTGGCCTCGAGATGGCCGACGTACTCCCAGCTGATCTCCCGCTCGGGGATGTCCTTCTGGATCATGCCCCAGAACTTCTCGTAACCCATGCGCCGCAACAGCCCCCTGAAGCCCACGTCGACCGACATCAGGCACAATGAGTCCTTGTGGCGCCCGAGCTTCAGGTCGTTGACCCGGACCACCTTGGCGCCGTTCACGTCCACTATCTGCTTGTCGAGGATGTCGCGCTTTACGTGTACCTCGCCGCCGGTTTCCCGATAGGCGGCCAGTTCATCAACCGACGACGACACCGATATGACCGCAGGATTGAAAAGCACCACCCGGTCCCATCCCACCGCGTAGGTCCGTCCCTTGCGCTGGATCAGCACCTGGCTGACGATGGGGAATTCATCGCCGGGGGTTATGGCGAGATCGCAGACCTTCCCCAGGTACTGCCCCGAGGCGTTGGTGAGCGGCTTCTTCAATACTGCGCTTAGATAGAGTTGCTGCGGCGTCATGACTTGCTCCTGCGGTCCCTCGACGCGCGCGCGAACGCAGACAGACGGCGCGGACGTATCACGGCCGTCCCGGCTTCCGGGCAGGTGAGGGTGCTACATGTGTAAAGCTGGAGAGTTGGCTATGGCCGACTTGCCCCGCTGGTGATGGTTGTTCCGTCCTCAGGCGAACGGAAAAGCGGCCAAGCGGGGGAGACGCGAGGGGGCTTGGGGATTAACCGTTCGACGAAGGGGGATGGGTATGTGAGCTACAACTCGGACTGTCCAAAGTGCTAAACTACCTCCGTGGCAGGTCCCGTAGGGACGAAAAAGGCCGCGGGGAAAACCCCACGGCCTGTCAGGTCGAAGCGAAATTCCCCACTCGTAGATTTTCGGCAGTGCACAACGTAGGTTTCAAAAAACCAGCTACCTTAAGTAAAGCCTTATGCCGACAATACCTGGTCTACCCATTGGCGTCTTTCGACATTTCTGGGCAGTAGCCTCTGTTTGTGCAAACGCCTCATGCTAACGAGGAATAGTTCCATATACTTCTAATGGGAAAGTTTGTCAAGGTTTTTTGCCCGTAAGGGCGGGATAATGTGCCGTAAAGACGTGGAATTTGCCCTGCCAATCACGGGCTGCGCGAGGCGAAGATCCGGGTCGAAGTCCAATCCATTCCCTTCCAAACCGGTGCCCTGTAGCCGAAACTGCTGCCGATTATTTGGGCAGACCCGCAGCGGCCCTTCCCGCGGCTTCGTCTTTGCCGCTACCTGATGCCGTGGTCAAAGGTAGATAACTTGGCATCATCACGCCGAAAACAGTAACTTTCCTGCTCACCCGGTGTTTTCACTTCTCGATTGGAACGAAACCTGCTAGGTCCCTGATGTCACATGCCGCTGTCTCGAACTTTTTTCTGTATTCTACGACAAACCTAGTATTATGATGGCGGCGCTGCCATCACTTCCGCATGCCAAGGATTAGCCATGCTTTTACCGACAGATGCTGACTATGAAGCCATAACGCTCTCTGTCAAGGTAGCACTTACCGCGACGATATTGAGTCTGCCGTTCGGCTTTGGATTGGCCTATGTCATGACCTTCTTCAAGTTCAGAGCAAAGCCGCTCCTCGAGGTTCTGATCAACCTCCCGCTGACACTGCCGCCGGTGGTCATGGGGTACCTGCTGTTGGTCGCCTTAGGCAAGAACGGATTCCTTGCCCCGCTGCTCGATGCCCTCGGCATCAGGATCATCTTCACCTGGAAGGCTGCGGTAGTGGCCTCGGCCGTCGTCGGTTTCCCGCTCCTGGTACGGTCCATCCGGCTGGCCATGGAGTCGATAGACAACCAGCTGATTCATGCTTCCCGGACCCTCGGTGCCGGCGTCTTAGACACCCTCTTCACCGTGATTCTGCCGCTGTCCCGTGCCGGCCTTGTCGCCGGCTCCTCCTTGATGTTCGCCCGCAGCCTGGGCGAGTTCGGCGCCACCATCATCGTCGCCGGCAATATCCCGGGCAGTACCCAGACCATCCCTCTTGCCATCTACGACTACGCCAGCGCCCCTGCCGGCGAGTCGGCGGCACTGTCGCTCTGCATGGTGGCCATTGCCATTTCCGTTGTGGTGCTCCTCTTCCATGAAATGCTTGCCACCAAACTGGCCAGGAGGGACTGAGATGGAAGTGCGCATGGATGTCCGCAAAAGTTTCGGTGCCTTCACCCTCCAGACCGATTTCGGTGTTTCCGGGGAGCAGGTGGGGATCTTCGGTGAATCGGGGAGCGGGAAGTCCACATTGGTGGGACTTCTTGCCGGCCTGAGCGTGCCCGACGAAGGGGAGATATTCCTGGACGGAGAATGCCTGTTCAGCAGCAGCCGCCGAATTTTCGTGCCGCCCCAGCAGAGGCGGATCGCTATCGTCTTTCAGCAGCCCTGCCTCTTTCCCCATCTCAGCGTGGAGTCCAATCTTCTGTACGGCTTCAAGCGGTGCCCTTCGCAGCATCGCAGCATCGATCTCCCTGCGCTGGTTTCCGTGCTGAAGCTGGATGGCCTCCTCAAGCGCGGTGTCAACAAGCTTTCCGGCGGAGAGAAGCAGAGGGTGGCGCTAGGGCGGGCAATACTTTCCAACCCCCGGCTGCTGCTGATGGACGAACCGCTCTCAGCGCTGGATGATGGCCTCAAATTCCAGATCATCCATTACTTGAAGAGTGCCAGCGAAAGGTTCGGGATTCCCTACCTTTTCATCTCCCACTCCCTCCTTGAGATCAGGCTGATGACGCAGCAGGTGCTGGCAGTGGGAGGGGGGCGGATTCTGCGGCAGGCAACGCCCGAGCAACTGGCGCGCGAGAGGATGGGGCAAAGCCAGGTGGGCTACATCAACCTGCTGAAAGCCGATGCGGTGCGGAAGATGGGGGGGCTGTACGTTTACCGGTGGGGAACAGAGGAGCTCTTCATTTCCGCAGGGAGCGGTGCCTCGGCAGCGATGTTCGAGCTGTCGTCCAGGGACATCATCCTATTCAAGAAGCATCCCGAGGCGATCAGCGCCAGGAACCTGCTGAAGTGCACCGTCGTCGATACCTTCCCGTCAGGGGACAAGGTGGGGGTGGAACTGAAATGCGGGAGCGAGACGCTGGTGGCCGAGGTCGTCATGCAGGCGGCAGACGACCTGGCGATACAGGCAAGGACGGAGATTTATGCAGTAATCAAGGCCTCATCGTTCAGGCGGCTGGGGTAAGTTAAAAGCTTGAAATTGCGTGCTTCGACAAGCTCAGCACGAACGGTTTCACAGAGAGCGACAAGCTCAATATCATTTCGTTCACCCTGCCCTTCACCCTTCACCCTTCACCATTCACCCTTCACCATTCACCCTTCACCATTCACCATTCACCATTCACCATTCACCATTCACGCCTTTAAGATCCACCCGCCGCCAACGACTCTGTCGCCGTCATACAGCACGACCGCCTGTCCCGGAGTTACCGCCTGCTGCGGATTTTCGAAAACGACTTGCAGACGGCCGTCCTCCATCAGTGTCGCCTCGCATGGGAACGGGCGCTGCCTGTAGCGTATGGCGCAGGATCCTTTGAAGGTCCCTGAGATCGGCACGCTGGTCCAGGTCACTTCCCCGGCGATCAGACTCTCCCTGGCGAGCTCTTCCCTCGGGCCGACAATCACCCGTGAACTCTCC
>NZ_JBXKJL010000203.1:0-4063 GCF_056994735.1 Geomonas sp. | reverse complement strand
ACGGTGCCGATGGAGGCCTCGATGCCGTCCATCAGGATGGCGAGCTCCTCCATGGAGATGGCCAGCGGCGGGAAAACCACGATGATGTTCCCCAGCGGGCGCAGGAAGAGGCCGTGCTTGCGGGCCTCCAGGCAGACCCTGACTCCGACCCGTTCTTCCCACGGGTACGGCTTGCGCGTTTCCTTGTCCATGACGAGTTCGATACCGCCGACCATCCCCTCGTGCCGCACATCTCCGACGTGCGGCAGTTCGGCCAGCTTCTTGAGCCGCTCATCGAGGTAAGCGATCTTCGGAACCAGCGACTCGAGGAGATGGTCCTTTTCGAAGAGGTCGAGGCTGGCGAGGCCCGCGGCGCAGGCGATGGGATTGCCGGTGAAGGTATGGCCGTGGAAGAAGGTTTTCAGCTCAGCATAGGAGCCCCAAAAGGCGTCGTAAACCTTCCTGGTGGTAAGTGTCGCCGCCAGCGGGAGGTAACCTGCCGAAATTCCCTTGGAAAGGGCCATGATGTCCGGAGTGATCCCGGCCTTGCCGCAGGCGAACATGGCACCCGTTCTTCCGAAACCGACCGCGACTTCGTCCGCGATCATCAGCACGTCGAACCGGTCGCAAAGCTCACGCACACCTCTGAGGAAGCCCTGGGGGTGCACGATCATCCCTCCAGCCCCCTGGACCGCCGGCTCTATCACCAGGCCGGCAAGCTCGTGAGCGTGCTCCTCCATCAGGCGCTCCAGTTCCTTGAGGCACAGCAATCCGCAGCGCTCGCTGTCCCCTTCAGGCGACAGGCTGCAGCGGTAGCAGTAAGGGGAGGGTGCCTTGATGGTCGGGAAGAGCAGGGGGGCATAGACCTCGTGGTAGATGTCGATGCCGCCCACGCTCATGGAGCCGACGGTGTCGCCATGGTAGGCGTTGTCGAAGGAGATGAACTTGGTCTTCTCGGGGTGGCCTGTCTGGTTCTGGTACTGGAAGGCCATCTTGACCCCGATCTCGACCGCGGTCGAGCCGTTGTCGGAATAGAAGACCTTGCAGAGACCTTGGGGTGCGATATCGATCAGGCGCTTCGCCAGCACGGCGGCGCGGTCGTTGGTGAGCCCCAGTAGTGTCGAGTGCTCGAGACGGTCAACCTGCTCCTTGATGGCATCGTTTATTTCAGCCCGGCAGTGGCCGTGGACATTGGTCCAGATCGCGGCCACGCCGTCGAGGTAGCGGTTTCCGTCGGAGTCGATGATGTAGCACCCTTCTCCCCTGGTGATGACGATGTTCTCCGCCACCTCCCACTCGCTCATCTGTGTGAACGGATGCCACAGGTATTCGCTGTCGTACTCTCTCAAGGTTTTGGTGTCGAGTTCTTCCAAGACAGACTCCTAAAGGCGGTGAATCAACGGCTGTGAAAGGTGAAAGGTGAAAGGTGAAAGGTGAAAGGTGAATGACACCTTCTCCCTTCTACCTACGCTAGAACATCTCGCGGAGCATGATGGCTGTGGCGGGATCCTGCTCCAGGCGTGCCACGATGCCTTCGACCTTTGCCCGGTCATCATCTCCCGCTATCTCCGGGAAAACCCCGAGCAGCAGGCACCCCGACAGCGAGGAGATCATGTGAGGCGCGTACTCTTCAGCCTGGTCCGGCTTGTCGGGATAGCGGTTTACGATGACCCCTTTGACCTCGAGGCCGAGCGTGCGGGCACAGAATGTGGTGAGGAGGGTGTGGTTGACCGTGCCGAGGTTCGGCCTGGCGACGACCACCACGGGAAGGGCGAGGTATGAGGCGAGGTCCGCCATCAATAGTCCACCCGCGAGCGGAACCATGAGCCCCCCGGCTCCCTCGACGATGACGTAGTCGAACTTTTCGGCCAACCTCTGGTAGGCCTCCTTGACCACCTGGAAATCGATCCGGACTCCATCGAGCGAAGCAGACACCGAAGGCGCCAGCGGGGCCTTCAGGAGGTAGGGAGTGCAGTCGGGCGTAAGCGGAGTCGCAGCCCCGAATGACAGGAGTTCGGCGTCCTCGGAGACGAGTTCCCCGTCGCGCTCGATGCAGCCGCTGGTGACCGGCTTCATGATCCCGACCGAGTGCCCCCTCAGCCTGAGGAGTCGGGCGATAGTAGCCGACGCGATGGTCTTGCCGACCCCGGTATCGGTTCCCGTTACGAAAATACTCTTTGCAGCCATTGCATATCCTTTCATCTCGTACCCAAATCCTCCCTTTGACAAAGGGGGGCAGGGGGGATTGCCTTTCAATTACCTACCGAAAGAAGATTGATGCCTAGGGGGGATCCGAAGTCGATCAGATTTTATCCCGCGCTAAAGCCTTAGCTTTAATGTGCGCACATCACCGTCTTCAGACCCAGATCGCTGAACATCTTCAGATCGACATCGACATTCCTTCCCATGGTGGTGAGGTAGTTGCCGATCATGGTGCCGTTGGCGCCGGCGAAGAAGATCCACGACTGCAGGTCGCGCAGGTTCTTCTCCCTCCCGCCGCAGACCGTGATCCGCTTGCCCGGCAGGATGAAGCGGTAGATGGCGATGGTCTTCAGGCACTCATGGGCGGAGATGTTGGAAGCGCCTTCGAGCTTGGTTCCCTCGATAGGGTTCAGGAAGTTGATGGGCACAGAGTCGACGTCCAGTTCCTTCAGGGTGAAAGCCATCTCGACCCGCTGAGCCGTACTCTCGCCCAGCCCGAAGATGCCGCCGCAGCAGATCTTGAGACCTGCCTTCTTGACGGCTTTCACCGTGTTGACATCATCGTCGTAGTCGTGAGTGGTGCAGATGGAGGGAAAGAAGCTCCTGGCAGTCTCGAGGTTGTGATGGTAGGTGTCCATCCCCGCTTCCTTGAGCTTTGTCGCCGTCTCCTCGTCGATGATCCCGAGCGAGCAGGAAGGAAGAATGGAAGTCTCCTGCCTGATGCGGCGCAATGCCGTCAGGATGTTCTCCAGTTCCTGGCCCTTAACCGTGGTCCCGCTGGTGATGATGCCGAAGCAGGCGGAGCCGCTCTCCTCGGCCGCCCGGGCCGACTCGATCATCCGCTCCTCCTGGACGAGGCCGTAAACGGGGGCATCAGTCTTATGATGGGCCGATTGGGCGCAGAAGGCGCAGTCTTCGGCGCAGCGTCCCGATTTGGCATTTATGATCGAGCAGAGGTGGACTTCGTTTCCGACGAAGTGCTCCTTGATCCGGCTGGCACCGCGGAAGAGATCAAAGAGTGCGGAACCTTCGACCCCGGCGAGGCGCAGCGCCTCTTCCGGCGTCAGCGTTCCTCCCTGCAATATTCTCTCTACAACTTCGTTGATAAATTTCTCCATGACATCCTCCCACGGCTGATTTAACACGGCACGGCTGCATTGTCAACCAAATCGGCGATCATGGTTGACAAGCAAAACCATTAGCCAAAACCATTTTGCCACGGAGACACGGAGAAAATCTGAGAAGGCAAAGGCAAAGGCATTACAACTGAAAACAGGGGAACACCTTCACAATTAAAACCATTCTGCCACGGAGACACGGAGAAAATCCGAGAAGGCAAAGACAAAGGCATTACAACTGAAAACAGGGGGACACCTTCACAATCAAAACCATTCTGCCACGGAGACACGGAGAAAATCTGAGAAGGCAAAGACATTGAAAGTGAAAAGAGAATCGAAAAGGGGAAAGCAAAAGGGAAGTGTGTCTCCGTGGCTAGATGCTTTTAGCATGAAGCATGCGTGCTTCGACAAGCTCAGCACGAACGGAGTGCACCTTGATGGAGGATATGAGGTCAAGATCAGGTTTTTTAGGTTTTCTCAGAAGTTCTCCGTGTCTCCGTGGCAAATGGTTCTAAAGCTCTTCCTGTGTAAATGCCACCACTTCATCGATACTGTCAGCATCAAGAAGAACCATGACCAGCCGGTCGAGCCCGAGCGCGATCCCGGCCGATTCAGGCATGCCGGCGAGGGCGGTGAGGAATTTCTCCGCCACGGGGTAGGCGGCTTTCCCCAGCGATGTCCGCTCCGCTGCCTCAGCTTCGAACCTCCTTCTCTGCTCAACGGGGTCGGTCAACTCGGAGAAAGCATTGGCGATCTCCAGCCCG
>NZ_JBXKJL010000202.1:0-4071 GCF_056994735.1 Geomonas sp. | reverse complement strand
CCGTTCCTTGTCGTCGGCAGGAAGCCGCCTTTACCGACGGAAGGGAGAATGATGGGTGGAGGTTTTCCGAATTCGGGAAATAGGCCGGACAATGCCTCCATCGAGGTATAGACAGATTCTCCTCTTTCTGCGGCGAGAATAGCTCCTGATCTCGAGATGCGCGGGCTCTTGGGGACTTGGACGCCTGGCGCGAAGGTAACGACTGGAGCGGCAGGACCTATACCGTCACGGCGGCGGCAACGGATAACGCCGGCAATTCCACCACCAAGACGACAACCGTCATCGTCCCTCATGACGGGTCACCGTGAGACCCAGGCGGTGCAGGAGCACAGCTCCGCAGGCTGCTACCGCCATCGACTACACCACGCCATCGACTACACCATATTGCAATCCGAAGTCGGTCCGGTGTACCATGACCTCATGAGACACGAAGACCTTCACGAAAGGGTTGTCTATTACAGCAGGGCCGAGGAATTGGCCAACTGCCTGACTCATGGGCTGGGCGCCCTGCTGAGCATCATTGGAGTCGTGGCCCTCATAGGCCTGGCATCCGGGCAGGGGGACCACGACCGCTTCTTCTCCGCCTGCATCTATGGCGCGGCCGTCATCACCTTCTACTGCCTTTCCACCGCCTACCACAGCGTCAAAAAACCATACGCCCGCTACATCTTCCGCATCCTCGACCACGTCGCCATCTACATCATGATCGCGGGGAGCTATACGCCGTTCGCCCTGGTCACCTTGCGCAGCTCCTGGGGGGTGTGGCTCTTTTACACGGTCTGGGGACTGGGGACCATCGGGGCCATCATGAAGGTCTTCACCGTGCACCGCTTCCGCTTGATGGGGCCGATGCTCTACGTCGGCCTGGGCTGGATCGCGCTGCTGGTGCTGAAGCCTTTGATTGCCTCACTGGCAGCGACCGGGCTCGCACTCTTCTTCATCGGCGGCGCCGCCTACACCATCGGCGTCATCTTCTACCTCTGGGACAGCCTTCCCTTCAACCATGCCATCTGGCACCTCTTCGTCCTCACCGGGAGCGCCTGCCACTTCTGGGCGATCTTCCACTACGTAACGCCGCTCCACGTCTAATCCACTATTCATCAGCACACGACACCGATCCACATTTAGCCCACAGGTTTGCACACCCTTCGACGGGCTCAGGGTGAAAGTGGGGAATTAAGGCTCAGGGTGAACCGGCGGGGGAAGAAGCCTCAGGGTAAACCGTCGGGGGAAGAAGCCTCAAGGTGAACCGGCGGGGGAAGAAGCCTCAAGGTGAACCGGCGGGGAAGAAAGCCTCAGGGGGAACGGCGGGAAAGAAAGGCTCAGGGGGAACGGCGGGGAAGAAAGGCTCAGCGTGAACTGCGGGGAAAGGCTCGGCGTGAACGGTGGCTTTCGATGTGTCCTCCCCGAGTGCTTCTATCGGGGATCCACTTCTGGATTCACGCTTCCGCGGGAATGACTGGTAGGGGAGGCCGGAATACGCAGTAGGGGAGGCGGGACTGCCGATTAGGGAGAATGACGGTTAGGGAACTCGAGAATGGATGGTCGGGAAGTGGAAGGGGCGGAGGCCTGGCGGCCTCCGCATCGGGTAAGCTGATCTTGCGGGCTTACTTCTTGTGGCACTCGCTGCACTTGGTCGGGCCTTTCCCTTTTTCGGTATGACACCCTTTGCAGGTCTTGTGCGCCCAGTCTTTGCCGAGAGCGGCAATCTTCCCGCCTTTCTCGCTCTCGTGACAGGTGGTGCAGGCCAGCATGTCCTGGTGCTTCTTGTGAGGGAAGGTGACGTTGCCGTTCTTCGCCTGCAGGACCACGGTGGCTTGTCCGGCCGCCATGGCGAGACCGGCGCAGAAAAGGGAGAGAGCGGCGGCTGCGATGATTCTCTTCATTGTGGATCTCCTTTCAGTGCAAGTTGGTAATTTACCTACAAGAGGATACCCGCTTCCGCTCCTATTGCAATTGCCGACCGAGATTGAGCCTTGACAAACGTAAGATAAACGGTGAAAAGTGTCGCTAAATCAAGCGCATCACGCCGCAGATAAAAGTGGCGCCACCCAATGAACGAGGCGACCTCCGGGCTCCAATCCTGATGCCCCCTCCAATCCTGATGACCCAAGCCATTAATCCGATATCGATCTCCCTGGGGGAGTTCGCCTTGCCGGTCCCCCGCACCGGAAGCATCGAGGGGCATTCCGGATTCGGGCGTGCCACCTCCGAGGGGCACGAGATCCACCTCCGCGTGCAGAAGAAACGGGCCAAGGCCGATCCGCTGTACCAGGCTGAGGTCCCGGTGACCCGGGTCCTGGAGCATGGAGGTTTCCGTTTCCAGATCAACGGCCGCATGGACGGGATCTTCCGCCATGAAACACCGGTGATCGAGGAGATCAAGAGCGCCTTCAGTATCCACGAGCTCAAGAAGCGGCTGGCGGCCAGCCCGCCGGAGCACCCGTATTGCCTGCAACTCCTGAGCTACGGCTATTTCTACTGGCTGGAGCACGGCGTCATCCCTGAGCTCACCTTCCACCTCGTTTCCTCCCGCAACGGCCAATCATCCGATCTCCCGCTGCACCTCGACCTGGAGCAGTACCGGATGTGGCTGGGACTCCGGCTCGACGAGCTGGTCCTGGAAGCAGAGGAGGCGCGGAAGCGGGCCGAGAGGAGGCGCAGGATAGCTGCCGATTTCCCTTTTCCCTTCGACCTCCCCCGCCCGGGCCAGATCGAGCTCATGGGGGAGATCGGGCAGGGGATGGCGCAGGGGCGCCGCATGCTGATCCAGGCGCCCACGGGGTTGGGGAAGACGGTGGGGGTGCTCCATCCCGTGCTCAAGGAGGCGCTGGGGCGGGGGCAGCAGGTGGTCTACGTGACGCCCAAGAACAGCCAGCATTCGGTGGCAGAGGATGCCGCGGAGCGTTTCCGGCTGGCCGGGGCCAAGCTCAAATCCCTCTCCGTCACGGCCAAGGGGAAGATCTGCCTGAAGGAGGAGCCTCTCTGCACCCCGGAATACTGCGAATACGCCCGGGATTACTACGGGAAGGTCGCCCGTCACGGCATCATCGAGATCCTGGCCAGGAAGAGAAAGCTGAAGGCGCGGGCCTTCCGGGAGCTGGGGGAAGAGTACCAGGTCTGCCCCTTCGAGTTGCAGATCGACTCCGCCAGGCTCTTCGACGTCGTCATCTGCGACTACAACTACGTCTTCGCTCCCCGCTCGGCCCTCAGCCGCGCCACCGCCATCGCGGTGGACCAGGTGGGAAAGCCGAACCTGGTGATAGACGAGTCTCACAACCTCCCGGCCCGGGCCATGGACTACTACTCGCCGAGGCTCTCATCCCTGGTGCTGGAAGGGATGCGCGCAGAGCTGCGGGAACTCCCCTCTCCTTTCAGGGCGGAGGGGGAGGAGCTCCTCGATGGCTGCCTGCGCGCCATCGCCTCCTGCCGCGGCGGCATGAGCCCGAGCCCCTCCAGAATCGACCCGCCGGTGGAGCTCTTCCTGGGCCACGACGCGAAGCTGCGCGCCCTTCTCTCTCGCTACCTCGAGTCGGACGCGGAGATCCGGCAGCTAGACCCCGTGCTGAGGCTCACCTACTACTGGTCGGAGTTCGCCCAGATCATGGAGCTGGCCGCTAAGTCGGAGAAGCAGGAATTCTTCACCACCTTCCACCCGGACAGAAGCGGGGGGAGCGTGAAGATCACCTGCTGCGATGCCTCGGCCATGCTGAAGGAGTGCTACGGCGACTACCAGCAGGTGGTCGGCTTCTCCGCGACCCTGAAGCCCTTCGACTACTACTCCAGGCTCTCCGGGCTCGATCTCGGTGCCGTCCGCACCGCTGAATTTGCCAGCCCCTTTCCCGGCCATCTGCGCAAGCTGATGATCATCCCGCAGGTCTCGACGAAGTACGCCAACCGCGAGCGGAACTATGCCAGGATCGCCGACGTCATCGCGAGGATCGCGGCGCTTCGCCCCGGGAACTACCTGGCCTTCTTCCCCAGCTTCGATTTCCTCGACAGGGTGGCGGAGCTCTTCGAGGAGCCGCCGGGTTTCGTGGTGCTCAGGCAGGAGAGGAAGATGAAGCCCTC
>NZ_JBXKJL010000201.1:0-1661 GCF_056994735.1 Geomonas sp. | reverse complement strand
GAGCTTTTTCCATGTTCGTTAGTGGAGCGTTATCATTAAACCTGTAGGGTGACGTTGTCCGGAGCCTGACCGGCGGTTACCTTTCCGGCGGCTGGTCATGGAGAAGCCCTCGGTAGATCAGGAGGTGACTGAAGCCTTCTGATCTGACCGAGGACTAGATCGTTAATCTACCCTGGCGCTGTCACGCTGGCTGAGCACACCCTGACCTTTCTGGCCGACCTGATCCAAGCCCACCGGGAACGGCTGCACACCTGGCGCAAGCTGTCCGCCCGCGCGCAGGCGCTGCTGGTGCTGGCGCACCTGCGCAACGGGGACACCTACCAGCGGCTGGCCGCCGGCTTCGACATCGGGGTGGCCACCGCCTACCGCTACATCCGAGAAGCCGTCGCGCTGCTGGCCGGACTGGGCCGCAGCCTGACCGCGGCGCTGTGGGCGCTGGCCTGCACGCACAGCAACTTCGCCCTGCTCGACGGCACGCTAGTGCGCACCAACCGGATCCGCACCCACAACTGGCGGTACTACGCCGGCCGGCACCGCCACCATGGCATCAACCTGCAGGGGTTGACCGACCCGCAGGGCCGGCTGATCTAGATCTCCGATGGGTTGCCCGGCTCCACCCACGACCTGTCCGCCGCCTGCACCCACGGCGTGTTCGCCGTCGCCGCCCGCGCCGAGCTCTACCTGTACGCCGACAAAGGCTACATCGGCGGAGAGGGAGCCACCTTGCTCACCCCGTACAAAGGACGGAACCTGCCGGACTCGGCCCGGGAGGCCAACCGCTGCCACACCGCGATCCGCGCCCACGGCGAACGCGGCTTCGCCGTCCTGAAAACCTGGAAGATCTTCGACCGGTACCGCGGCTGCCCACGCCGAGCCGGCGCCTTCGCCCGGGCCGTCCTCACCCTCGAACAGCACCCCCAGTAAAGGAACATGGAAAAAGCTCAATATGAGCTCATTACTGACGAGACATAAAACACTATTCGTGGGCTTGGTCGCCCTGGTGGCTGGTGGGCTACTCACGCTGGGTGCAGAACATGCGCCAGCTGCTCTGGTGAAGGGTGCGAGTGTCATCGCCCCGACCATCACCGCCACCCCCACGGTTCACCCATCCGTGACACCCACACCAACGGTCACGCTGACCCCGGCTCCCACTGCCACGCTCACACCGGTACCGAAGCGCTCCTTTGTCCCAGCACAGTCAACGATCCAGTCCGTCCACCCCACGGTAGTCCAGAGCGGACTGAGTAACGACCGGTACTACACCAATAGCGACGGGAACCAACTCCACTCGCCCGCATATTCCAACGATGGCTCCGTACCGGCAGGCGCGAGTGCTATCTGCGGGGATGGAACCTACTCGTTCAGCCAGCACAACCGGGGTACCTGCTCCCGCCACGGTGGCGTCAGCCAGTGGCTATAGGAGTGAACGTAGCCGGGCCTGCTCGTCCAGGAACGACCATCTATGAAACACACCCGTAGCGATTACCAGAAGACGTTGACCGGCATCAGTCAATTCCTCATGAGCGACGTCGTCCTCACCGCATCAATTCGCTGGACTTTCATCCTTGGGGTGATATTTCTCACCGTAGGACGTCATTTAGAATAGGGTGCCTCTTCGGGGTCAGTTATGGGAAGGTCCCCTTCCCGCTGGCAATCCGGCG
>NZ_JBXKJL010000200.1:0-1839 GCF_056994735.1 Geomonas sp. | reverse complement strand
CCTAAATCCACCACCTAATTGTGCCATGGTGCCCCACGCACGCTCCAGGAGATCTTTTCGCTCAGAGTACGCACTTTTCGGGTATCAAAAAAGCTTCGTCACTTCCAAATCTCTCTGGAGACACGGTCGTAGCGTCTCCTGGGGCCTGTTTTTGGATGCACCGCCCCTTGAGGGGTGATTCTGTCGTGTAGCCGTTGTCTTGGGGCTCTCTTCCATAGCGTTATCCTGACGGCAGGGGAACGAGCTCCATGATCCGCTGCCGGGCGTCGAGCAGTATCTTCAGGGATGGATGGTCCTTGGCAAGCCGGATCACGAGTTCCCGCGCATGGCTCACGACCCTTCCCGGCAGGCCGATGAGGGAGAAACGGATTGCCTTCATTCTCTTTACAACCCACGATCCCCCCAGGGCCACCTGCTTCATTGCCGCGTTGAGGTTGAAGGCGAGGATCATGATCCCCCACCAGGCTGCATTTTCACCGAAGTCGGCAGAAGGAAGCTTCCCTCCGGTAAGATCTTCTTTCATGATGGCATGGGCCTCTTCGCTCTTGCCGCAGCGCTCGTGGAGCCAGGTGATGAGCTCATTGCCCTCGGTCTCCCTGTTGGTGACGATGCCGAAGATCTTGTAGCGCTTCGCCTTCATGGTCAGGGTCTGAAAGGGGAGTTCGACCTGCCCCTCCATCCCGGGAAGCTCAGGCTGGTGCATAAGCTCGCGGGTGGCAAGGTACCGATAGGTCGGATCTTGTTTGCTATGGCAGATCGCACTGGGGACAAAGCAGACCTCGGCCCATTCCGTGCCGGTCGTTACGTTCTGCCCGTCTATTCCTTTCATCACCGGCTTCCATGCCTCAACTTCGGCAACAGCCTTCTTGAACTCTTTCGTCACATCGCAGCCGATGGCGAACTCAATGCTGCCGAAGCGGCTATGGTCTGTCTTTTCACAGTACCTGAGGAGGTCGTGCTGGTAGCCTGCGGTATCGGAACGGAGGTAGACGTTCTTGACCCCTTCGGGGAGCATAGCGAGCGCCTCCTTGAGGAGGCGGAGCTGTTCGAAGCCTGCGGGCACGTTCCCGTCCCTGAACTCGGAGTGGAGCACGAGTTCCTGTTCCGCCCACCAGACATTGAACGGCTGATAGGCTTTGTAGCCCTTGTAGCTGAACAGGGCATCTTCTTTCTGTGTTGCGGTGAGGGTGGCGTCCATGTCGAGCGTGGCATCTGGGCACGGATGGCGCTTCTGGACGGACGCAACAAAGTCCCTGTTCACCCTCGCGAGCCCGGAAAGGTGCTCGTTCGGTTGAGGGATGAAGGCTTTGCCCTTCTCGCGTTTCTTCTCTTCGAGAGGATCGTGGAAGGCTGCAAGATACCGAAAGAGGGCGGAAGGGGAAGGAACGGAACGATGCTGTTCCTTTCTCCACCGTCGTTGTTGAGCTCTCCTCTCCCGACGGGTGAGTCCCTTCGTCTCCACCCGGTCGAGCACGTTACAGAAGCCCGCATCTCTTTCCAGTATCCTGAGGTCATCCACACAGTCTCCCCCGGCGAGGTTGAGAAGGATAAGCGAGAGGATCATCTGTTCATCCGTCCATCCCTGGGCCTTAACGTGCAGGTGGGCGCGGATATGATTTCCCAGGCCGAGGACAGAGGCGAGGTCAAGGTAGACGGGGAGGCCGGCGAGGGCCGTCATGCCGCTTGCCTGCTTCTCTTCTTCGTACTTGTAGGAAAGAACGCCCTGTGGCATACTGTTTTCACCTCGTTGGTGATGGAATTGGTTTGCGCACCTTATTCTATCATCCCTTGTCTCAAGGACCAACGGGGTTTTTATATTTTTTTGATGGTGGATCGAGG
>NZ_JBXKJL010000199.1:0-1170 GCF_056994735.1 Geomonas sp. | reverse complement strand
GAGGGCTATGCTCCGCAAGGAGAATGCCTGACATCGTGCCTATTGCATAATGAGCTGGCTAGTTATTCTCAGTGGCGAGGTTAAGCGAAAGCGAGCCGTAGCGAAAGCGAGTCTGAACAGGGCGATGGAGTCGCTGGGAATAGACGCGAAGCGGGATGATCTACCCTTGGCCAGGATGAAGTCCGTGTAACAGCGGATGGAGGTCCGAACCAGTGTTGGTTGAAAACAGCTTGGATGAGCTGAGGGTAGGGGTGAAAGGCTAATCAAACTTCGTGATTGCCCGTTCTCCTCGAAATGCCTTTAGGGGCAGCCTCGAGTGGTCGGCGCTGGTGGTAGAGAACTGGATGGGCTAAGGGGCTTACCAGCTTACTGAACCCAACCAAACTGCGAATGCCAGCGACACGTAGCTCGGGAGTGAGACGGTGGGGGCTAAGCTTCATCGTCGAAAGGAAAACAGTCCAGACTACCGGCTAAGGTCCCAAACTCTATGCTAAGTGGTAAAGGATCTGGAGACACTCCGACAACCAGGAGGTTGGCTTAGAAGCAGCCATCCTTTAAAGAAAGCGTAATAGCTCACTGGTCAAGTGGCTCCGGGCCGATAATCCAACGGGGCTCAAGCATAGGACCGAAGCCGTAGATCGCCGTGGCCTGCGGGCCGCGGCCTTGGTAGAGGAGCGTTCTCTGCTGCGTTGAAGCCAGATCGTGAGAACTGGTGGAGTGCAGAGAAGTGACCCTGCCGGCATAAGTAGCGAGAAGAGAGGTGAGAATCCTCTCCGCCGTAAGCCTAAGGTTTCCTGAGGAAGGTTCGTCCGCTCAGGGTTAGTCGGGTCCTAACGCGAGGCCGACAGGCGTAGCGGATGGATATCCGGTCAATATTCCGGAACTACCTGGAGATCGTTATCACGATGGGGGGACGCAGGAGGCTAGCCGGGCCCGCGATTGGACGTGCGGGTTGAGGCATGTAGGGGGATCCGCCAGGCAAATCCGGCGGGTCACATTCCCTGAGGTGCTATCGCGAGAGCCGCAAGGCTCGCAAAGCCGGTGACGCCACGCTGCCGAGAAAAGCCTCTAAGGAGATCTTCGGGTACCCGTACCGCAAACCGACACAGGTAGGCGAGGAGAAAATCCTCAGGCGCAAGTGAGAACCCTCGTTTAGGAACTCGGCAAACT
>NZ_JBXKJL010000198.1:0-5827 GCF_056994735.1 Geomonas sp. | reverse complement strand
GGCGAGCCGACCCTCTTCGTCCAGGCCCTGGCCGACCGCAAGGAGGAACTGGAGGGGGTCATCGTCAACCAGCAGCACCACCTGAACCCGGCCTACCTTAACCAGGAATCGAGCCCGCATATCAAGGTCAATTCCTGGTTCACCAGCCATGTCTCGAGAAACGCGGTGCAAAACGGCTGGGCGGACTTCGTTCCCAACTACTTCCACGAGGTCCCCAAGCTGCTGCGCGAATACTGGCCCGTGGACGTGGCCGGCACCGTGGTCTCCCCCATGGATGAACACGGCTACTTCACCTGCAGCATGTCGGTCGCCTACACCCTGGAGGCCGTCAGGAAGGCCGGGAAGGTGGTGGTGCAGGTCAATGACAACGCCCCCCGCACCTACGGCAACTGTCACATCCACATCTCCGAGGTCGACTGCATCATCGAGTGCGGCGATCCCCTCATCGAGTTGCAGATCCCCCCCATCTCACCGGTGGAGGAGGCGATCGGCAACTACATCGCCGAGCTCATCGAAAACGGCTCCACGCTCCAGTTGGGCATAGGCGGCATACCCAACGCCGTATGCAAGGCGCTCCTGCGGAAGCAGGACCTCGGCATCCACACGGAGATGATCACCGACGGCATGGTCGACCTGATGCAGTCCGGGGCCGTGAACAACTCCAGGAAAAACATCCACCGGGGCAAGTCGATCGGCACCTTCGCACTCGGAACGCGGCGCCTGTACGACTTCATGCACGAAAACCCGATGATCGAGATGCACCCGGTCGATTACACCAACGATCCCTCGGTGATCGGCCAGAACGACAAGGTCGTTTCCATCAACGCCACCATCGAGGTCGATCTGCTGGGGCAGTGCTGCTCGGAGTCCCTGGGGCACGTTCAGTGGAGCGGCACCGGTGGCCAGGCCGACTACGTGCGCGGGGCGAACATCTCGAAGGGGGGCAAGAGCTTCATCACCACCGCGGCGACGGCCAAAAAGGGGACCATCTCCAGTATCGTCCCGGTTCTCCAGCCCGGCGCGGCCGTCACCACCGGCAAGAATGACGTCGACTACGTGGTTACCGAGTTCGGGGTGGCCAAGCTGCGGGGCCAGACCGCCCGGCAGCGGGCTCTCAACCTGATCAACGTGGCTCACCCGGACTTCCGCGAGGAGCTCATGTCCGAGGCCCGCAGGATGAACAGGATCTAGGCCTATCTCCCCCCTTTGACAAAGGGGGACTTTAAAGTCCCTCCTCGCGGAGCGGGACCAGACCTCCCTCCCGGAGGTCGCTTACCAGAAACCAACCCAAGGAGGTGGGAGATGTCGGAAGTTCAGTGCTGCAGAAGCGAAAAGATCGAGCCGGAGACGGCCATTACCGACGACGGAATACGGCTCCTCTACGAGCTGGACAGGGATGAGCTGATCCAGATCATCATCGACGACGCCAAGAACTGGCTCGCGCATGACGGACTCTGGTTCCAGGCCCTGGAGAAGAGCCACGGCATGGAGACTGCCATGGATGCCGACCGGGAGGCCTGGCGGCACTTCACCGTGGTGGAGGCGAAGAGGATCATGGCGCGGCTCGGGATAGAGCCGGGCGGCGGGATACCGGCCCTGGTCGAGTGCCTCAGGCACCGCCTCTATGCCAGGCTGAACCTGCAGAAGGTGGCCGAGGTCACCGACCACCATGCCGTCTTCTGGATGGTTGACTGCCGCGTGCAGTCGGCCCGCCGGCGCAAGGGGCTGGAGGCCTTCCCGTGCAAGTCGGTGGGGATCGTCGAATACTCCGAGTTCGCCCGCACCATCGACCCGCGCATCACCACCCGCTGCATCGGCTGCCCTCCCGATCCGCATCCCGGCTATTACTGGTGCTCCTGGGAGTTCAGCATAGCCGAGGGGGGAGGGCAGCCGTAAGCCGCACAGCCAATTTCTGCCACAGGAGAAAGAGAATGAAAGTCCGTACTTCAATTGAAAAGGCACTGGAGGGGATCGGCGACGGGGCGAGCCTCATGGTCGGCGGCTTCGGCCTGGTGGGGATCCCGGAAAAGCTGATCCTGGGGCTGCGCGAGAAAGGGGTGAAGGATCTGACCATCATCTCCAACAACTGCGGCGTCGACGATTTCGGGCTCGGCATCCTGCTGCAAAACCGCCAGATCCGTAAGATGGTCTCCTCCTACGTCGGCGAGAACAAGGAGTTCGAGCGCCAGTTCCTGTCTGGCGAACTGGAGGTGGAGCTGGTGCCGCAGGGGACCCTGGCGGAGCGGATCCGGGCCGGCGGGGCGGGGATACCTGCCTTCTACACGCCGGCCGGGGTGGGGACGCCCCTTGCCGAGGGGCGCGAGGTGCGCAGCTTCAACGGGAAGGATTACCTGCTGGAAACTTGCCTCAGGGCCGACTTCGCCCTGGTCAAGGCCCGGCAGGGGGACCGCGCCGGAAACCTCGTCTACAACAAGACCTCCCGCAACTTCAACCCGATGATGGCGACGGCGGCGACCACCACCATCGCCGAGGTGGAGGAGCTCCTGGAGACGGGGGGGATGGACCCGGCCTTCGTCCACACCCCGGGGATCTACGTGCAGCGGGTGATCCGGTGCGACAACTACGAAAAGAGAATCGAACGCAGGACGGTTCGGTCCTGAGGAGAGAGCAGATGGCACTGACCAGGGAACAGATAGCGCGGCGGGCCGCGCAAGAGGTGGAAAACGGCTTCTACGTCAACCTCGGCATCGGCATACCGACCCTCGTGGCCAATTACATCCCGCAGGACAAGGAGGTGGTGCTGCAGTCCGAGAACGGGCTCCTCGGCATCGGCCCTTATCCGGCGGACGCGGAGGTCGACCCGGAGCTGATCAACGCCGGCAAGGAGACCATCACCATGATCCCCGGCTCCTGCATCTTCAGCAGCGCCGAGTCGTTCGCCATGATCCGCGGTGGCCACATAGACCTCGCCATCCTCGGTGGGATGGAAGTCTCGGCCCGGGGGGACCTGGCCAACTGGATGATCCCGGGAAAGATGGTCAAGGGCATGGGGGGCGCCATGGACCTCGTGCACGGCGCCAAGAGGATCGTGGTGATCATGGAGCACTGCAACAAGAGCGGCGAGCCGAAGATTCTTCCGCACTGCACCCTCCCCTTGACCGGCAAGGGTGTGGTCAACCGCATCATCACCGATCTGGCGGTGATCGACGTGACCGATGATGGGCTGGTCCTGCGGGAGGTCGCTGCGGGGTTGAGCGCGGAAGAGGTGGTCCGCCTGACGGGAGCGGAAATGACGGTCTCCCCGGGGCTGACGGAAATAGCGGTCTGATGGAAGCTAAAACGGATGCGCGGAACAGGAGGTGTCCCGGCAAAACGACGACCAAGGGATAGGTGGGGGCATTCGATGCAATGGCAACAATACCGGAAGGAGATGAAATGAAAAAGATGATTCTATGCGCTGCCGCCATGGCGGCGCTGACGTCCCCCGCACTCGGTCAGGAGGTTCCACAGAACTCGCCCACCCGCTACAACTGCGATTTCCAGCCTTCTTGCGAGGTGGCGCCCGGCATCTACGGCAAAATGGGATCGCCCTCTGCGAGCAAGTTCGACCTCGCCATCGGCGGCTTTGTCAAGCTCGACTATGCCTACAACTCCGCCAACCTCGGGTCCAACGGCGCCCTCGGCACCCTGCAAAACGGCATGCCCAAGGCCAGCTCTCCCGCCGGGCACCAGGACCAGTCCGTCTTCACCGCCCGCCAGTCGCGCTTCTGGCTCAAGGTCACCGGACCCAACTTCCTGGGGGCCAAGACGGGCGCCATCATCGAGACGGACTTCTACGGCGCGGGGGGCTCCAACGAAAGCGCGAACCTGCGGCTTCGCCTGGCCAACGGCACGCTCAACTGGGCCAACACCCAGGTCCTCTTCGGGCAGGCCTATGACATCTTCGGCCCGGCCATCGCCTCCACCGTCGACTTCGGCTCCGGCAACAAGACCGGCGCTCCCAACAATCCCAGGGTGCCGCAGATCAGCGTGACCCAGAAGGTCGGCCTGAGCCCGGACAACTCTTTGAAGCTCGTGCTGGGGGTGCAGAACCCCGTGCAGGACACCAACCTGCAATCGGGAGGAGCCGGATCCGACACCTGGGGCGGCGCGCCCAACGTCGCCGGTCAGGTCATGCTGGTCAGCAAGGCCCTCGGGGTGGCTCCCGGCTACTTCGGGCTTCCCATGAACTCCCTCAGCGCCGGATTCTTCGGCCTCTACGGGAACCAGAGCGTCGCCGGCAACGTCAAGACCGTCGATTCTTACGGCTACGGCTTTTACACCTTCGTGCCGCTTTTGAGTTCTACCGACGGCAGGAGCCGGGCCATGACCGCATCGTATGAAGGGCAGGTCTACATGGCGGCGAACCAGAGCGTCAACGGCGCCACTGCCGCCTCCTTCGTCGGACCGGTCGGCAACAAGAGCGCCGCCAAGGGGTACGGACTTTACAGCCAGGTCATCTTCTTCCCCACCCAAGACCTCGGGATCACAGCCGGTTACGGCGCCAGAAAGGCCTACGATCAGGGAAGCTACCGGGACATCGCCAACTACGAGAAGTCCAACTCGGTAGCGTACGCGAACGTCTCCTATGACCTCAATGCCGCCGTCCGGGTCGCCGTGGAATACGAGTACCTGCACACGAAGTACGGCAACGTGTCGAACGGAACCGGGAACCTCGCCGGCACCGCCAGCACCGGGACCGCAAACGTGGGCCGTTTTGCCGCCTTCTACTTCTTCTAACCTGTTGCCCGCTTTCACCGGTCCCGCGGCGGAGTGTGCCGCGGGACCGGATCACTTCACCTTTTCGCTCGGGAGTGCCAAGAGATGAACCTGATGAGTGATTTCGAGAGAAAGATCGCAGTCACCGTGGGGAGCGCCGCCGACGGCGCCACCGTGGTGACCAGCGTCATGACCGACAGGTTCCACGATATCGTGCTGGAAGTTGTCATCGAAGAAGCCCTGACCATCAGGGATGTGAGCCTGGAGTTCAGGAAGGCGCCCATGGAAAAGTGCGTCCACAGCAAGGCGAAGCTCGATCTCCTTGCCGGCGTTTCGATCGGCAAGGGGTTCACCAGGAAGCTTTACGAGGCGCTGGGCGGGAGTGAGGGGTGCCCGAATCTGCGCAACATGCTCCTCTGTTCCCTCCCGCTGGTGCTGAACGTCCGGGCGGCCGAGGGCTACACGGCCGTTCCCGAGATGATGGCGGGGCTCCATGAACAGTTGAGGGGAAGCTGCGCCGGGTACGGGTAACATGCCCGATCGCGAGGAAGAACGGCGCAAGGATAGCCGGAAGAATTCACAGGGGGAAGAGATGAAAATACTGGTTTGCATAAAGCAGGTTCCCGACATGGAATGCCGGTTCAAGGTCAACAGCGAGGGGACCTGGTACGACGAGGCCGACCTGGCCTACCGCATGAACGAATACGACGAATATGCGGTAGAGCAGGCTGTCCAGCTCAAGGAGCAGTTAAACGACGAGCCGGAGATCACCATCCTCTCCATCGGCCCCAGCCGCGTCTCGGAGGC
This sequence comes from Geomonas sp., assembly GCF_056994735.1. Taxonomy (NCBI): domain Bacteria; kingdom Pseudomonadati; phylum Thermodesulfobacteriota; class Desulfuromonadia; order Geobacterales; family Geobacteraceae; genus Geomonas; species Geomonas sp. The sequence continues at coordinate 301 of NZ_JBXKJL010000198.1, read as the reverse complement.
CATCAAAAAAGCGCTCGCCATGGGAGGAGACCGTGGCCTCCACATCCTGGACGACAACTCCTACCAGAAGGACCCCTGGCAGATCGCCGCCATCATCGCGAGCTATGCCATGGAGCAGCAGTTCGACCTGATCCTGACCGGGATGCAGTCGCAGGACCGCGGCTCGGCTCAGGTCGGCGTCACCGTCGCCGAGCTCCTCGGCCTGGCCTGCGCCACCACCCTGGTCGGCTTCGAGTACCAGAACGGCTCGATCACGGTGAGAAGAGAGCTGGAAGGGGGGAGCAAGGGGATCGCCAGGCTG
>NZ_JBXKJL010000197.1:0-22554 GCF_056994735.1 Geomonas sp. | reverse complement strand
GTCGGCTCGGCCGTTCGTGACGGCGTAGAGGACGGCCACCTGATCGGCGAAGGGCACGGGATCGTACTGGCCCTGCTTGAGCACCTCCTGCACGCGCAATCCCCGGTCCAGCTGGCGGCGCGTCGCGATATCGAGGTCGCTGCCAATCTGGGCGAACGCCGCCAGGTCACGGAAGGCGGCCATGTCGAGGCGCAGCTTGCCCGCCACCTGCTTCATCGCCTTGTACTGGGCGTCCCCGCCCACCCGGCTTACGGACAGCCCGGCGTTGACGGCCGGCCGAATCCCCGCGTAGAACAGCTCCGGCTCCAGGTAGATCTGGCCGTCGGTGATCGAGATCACGTTGGTCGGGATGTAGGCCGAAACGTCGCCGGCCTGGGTCTCGATGATCGGCAGAGCGGTCAGCGAGCCGGCGCCGAGGGCGTCGGAGACCTTGCAGGCACGCTCGAGGAGGCGGCTATGGAGGTAGAAGACGTCGCCCGGGTAAGCTTCACGCCCCGGCGGACGACGGAGGAGCAGAGAAAGCTGGCGGTAAGCAACGGCCTGCTTAGAGAGGTCATCATAGATGATCAGGGCGTGCTTGCCGCTGTCGCGGAAGAACTCGCCCATGGTGACGCCGGTGTAGGGGGCGATGAACTGCAGCGGAGCCGGCTCGGAAGCGGTAGCGGCGACGACGATGGTGTAATCCATGGCGCCGTGCTCTTTGAGCTTGGAGACGACCTGGGCAACCGTCGAGCGCTTCTGGCCGATAGCGACGTAGATGCAGACGACGTCGCCGCCCTTCTGGTTGATGATGGTGTCGATGGCGACGGCGGTCTTGCCGGTCTGACGGTCGCCGATGATCAGCTCGCGCTGGCCGCGCCCGATCGGAACCATGGCGTCGACGGCTTTGAGGCCGGTCTGCATCGGCTGATGAACAGACTTACGTGCCACGATGCCGGGGGCCTTCACTTCGACCTTACCGAAGGTCTTGGTGTTGATGGCGCCCAGGCCGTCGATCGGCTCGCCGATCGCGTTGACCACGCGGCCGATCAGTGCGTCGCCGACCGGAACCTCCACGATCCTGCCGGTCAGCTTGACCGTGTCGCCTTCCTTGATCTCGCTGAACTCGCCGAGGATCGCCGCGCCGACGTTGTCTTCCTCGAGGTTGAGGACCATGCCGGTGACGCCGCCGGGGAACTCGAGGAGCTCGCCTGCCATTGCCTTGTCAAGACCGTGGATACGGGCAATACCGTCACCGATGGAGATGATGGTGCCGGTTTCGGCTACCTCCACCTCTTTGCCGTACTCCTTGATCTGCTTCCTGATAATCTCGCTGATTTCTTCCGCTTTGATTTCCATAGAACCGTCTCACCCCTTCTGTAATGTATCTTGAATTCTGGCTAACTGTGTCCTTACGCTTCCGTCAAAAACCTTGTCGCCGATCTTGGTGACCACACCACCGATGAGGGAGGGGTCCACTTCCACTTTCAGCTCCACTTTCTTGCCGGTCGACTTTTCGAGCGCCGCCCGGATGTCATTGATCTGTCCCGCTTCCAGCGGCTGCCCCGAGGTCAGGGTCGGCCGGATGACACCGGAGAGCTGGTCAGCGAAGGTGCTGTAGCTCACGGCGATTTCCGGCAGCACCGAGAGGCGGCCGCGCTCCAGGAGGAGCATCAGGAGGTTGGAGACGTACGGGGAGACCTTGAGCTTCCCGATCAGCTCCTTGAGGATCTCGCTCTTCGACTCGATCCCGTAGGCGGGATTGGCGAGCACCGCCGAAACTTCGGCGTTCCCGGAGAGGAGCGTGCTGAAGCTGGAGAGCTCACTGTTGAAGCTTTCCACGGTCCCGGCTTCCGAGCCAAGCTGCACGAGTGCCTTGGCGTAACGTTTGGCTATAGCGTTCGTACTCAATGTAGCGTCACCACCTTGGAGATATATTCGCCCACCAGCTTGTCCTGGTCGCCTTTTGCTATGTTCTTAACGATCTTCTGTTCGGCAATTTCCACGGCAAGCTTGGCAGCCTCGGCGCGCAGCTCGCTCTTCGCCTTGAGGACCTCCTGCTGGGCGGCAGTCTCGGCCTGGGCCTTGATCCTGGCGGCAGCCTCCTTGGCCTCGGCGATGATCCGCTCCTTCTCGAGCTCGCCTTCCTTCTTCATGTTGGCCGAGATCACTTCGATCTCGCTGTTGGCCTGCTCGAGGCGAACCGAGTACTCCTGGAACTTCTTCTCAGCCTGCTCCTTGGCCTGCACCGCTTCCTGCAGGGTCCGCTCGATGCCGGACCTGCGCGCGGCCAGCGAGCCTTTCACGTCCGCCTTCTTGATCCCCCATACGGCGATGAGGACCAGGGCGGCGAAGTCGATGCAGCGCCACATGAAGTCCTTCATCTGCGCGCCGGTGTCGACGTGGTGTGCGCCTTCGTGAGCCGCTTCCTGGGCGAAGCCCGCAGCGGCGAGCCCCAGGACGATGACGCCGAGGGCGACGGTGTATACGGCGGCAGCCGTCATGCGGTGGGTAGTGGTCTTTTTCATGCTACAGGCTCCTCCCGAGAACTTTTTCGCAGATATCGGCCGAAAGGGTCTCTGCGCTCTGCTTGAGGAGCTGCCTTGCGTCCTCGGCCTCTTTGGCGACCTTCGCCTTGATGGAGGCGAGGGTCTCGGAAGCCTCGTTGCGTGCCTTCTCCAGAATGGCGGCCTCCTGCTGCTGGGCCTCCTTCTTGAGGACACCACGCTCGTCGGCGGCGCCGGCGCGGATCTCGCGCATGCGGGCCTCGTAGGCTGCGAGCTTCTCCTGCACTTCCCTGTCGACAGCCGCGCTCTTTTCCTTTGCGCCGGAAATCTGGCCGGCCCGGTCGGCAAGTTGCTTCCTGATCGGCTTGTAGAGGAAGACGTTCAGGAGCAGCAGCAGGACCAGGAAGTTCACCAGCTGGAATACGAATGCCAAATCTAAATTGATCACCCAACCACCTCTTGTAAAACAGTTTTAAAACTGACTCTCAGTTGAACTTGACAGGGTAGCGCAAAACAGGTGATAGCTATCACATAACTCCTTACCCTGTCAAGCGATTAATCTAATTAAGCCTACAATTGTATACACGATGCAACCGGCGTTATGCCAGAACCGGGTTCTGGTTTTGAGAAAAGTCTCAGCCGTTCTACAGGTTCAGTATGTCGATGATACGGGCGAACTCTTTCAGATCGCCGAAGCTGATCTCCAACTTCCCGCCCCGCCCGGAGCGCCGGACCGCGACCTTGGTGCCGAAATGGCGCTGCATCCGCTCCACCAGGTCCCGCTGATCAGCGTCCTCCGTCTGCTTCTTGGCCTTGGGCGCCGGCACCGGAGCCTTCTTCCGCTTCACCAGCGCCTCCGCCTCGCGGACCGAAAGCCGGTTCTTCACGATCTCGTCCCGGGCGGCCTTCTGCTCCTCCGGGTCCTCCAGGGTCAGGAGCGCCCTGGCGTGGCCCATGGAGATCCGGTCCTCGGCCACGTCCCTCTTGATCTCGACCGGGAGCCGCAGAAGCCTCAGCGCGTTGGCGATGGTGGAGCGCTCCTTGCCCACCCTCTTGGCCAGCTCCTCCTGCGACAGGGAGAAGCGCTGCAGCAGAGCCTGGTATGCCTCCGCCTCCTCCACCGCGTTCAGGTCCTCGCGCTGGATGTTTTCGATCAGCGCCATCTCCAGGGCTGTTTCCTCGGATACGTCCTGGATCACCACCGGGACTTCGCGCAGGCCAGCCTTCTGGGCGGCCCGCCAGCGACGCTCACCGGCGATCAGCTCGTAGTGCCCCGCCTTCCTGAGCACCACCAGCGGCTGGATGATCCCCTTCTCTTTGATCGAGGCCGCCAGTTCCTCCAGCTTCTCGTTCACGAAGGTCTTACGGGGCTGCTCCTTGTTCGGGCGGATCTCCTCGATCGGGCAGGAGAAGTATTTCTTGCCATGATCCTCCACCACCGGGAGGAGGGCGCCCATACCCTTGCCAAGGCCCATTTTCTTAACCATGCGACACCTCCCGTCCGATCATCTCCTTGGCCAGCTCCATGTAGCTCGTCGCCCCCTTCGAGGTGATGTCGTACAGGCAGATCGGCTTGCCGTGCGAAGGCGCCTCGGAAAGCCTCACGTTCCGGGGGATGACCGCCTGGAAGGTCTCCTTCGGGAAATGTGCCCGGATCTCCTCCGCCACCTGCCGCGACAGGTTGTTCCTGGCGTCGTACATGGTGAGGAGTATCCCCTCGATGCTGAGGGAGCGGTTCAGCCCCTGCTGGATCAGGTTGATGGTCTTGAGGATCTGCGACAGACCCTCCATCGCGTAGAACTCGCACTGCAACGGGATCAGGACCGAGTTGGCGGCAGTCATGGCGTTGATGGTGAGAAGGCTCAAGGAAGGAGGGCAATCGATGAAGATGTAATCGTAGGAGCCGGAGAGGGTGCCGAGGAGATTCTTCAGCCTGCGCTCCCGGTCCGACATGCCGGCGAGTTCGAGCTCGGCCCCCGCCAGATCGGAGGTGGCAGGGAGGAGGTGCAGAAAAGGGAGTTCCGTCTGCTGGATGATAGGCGACGCAGGAGCGTCGTTGATCAAGGCATCATAGACGCTCTCTTCCAGTACATCCTTGTCCGCGCCTACGCCGCTGCCGGCATTCCCCTGGGGATCCATGTCCACCAGGAGCACCCGCCGTTCGGCGACCGCCAGCGATGCTGAGAGATTCACGGCCGTAGTAGTCTTGCCGACCCCACCCTTCTGATTCGCCACACAGATGATTTTTGCCATTGGTTTCTTCCGGTACCTGATGAAGTCTTAACTCGCCCCTCCCCTCGAGAGAGGGGCCAGGGGGTGAGGCAAGATGCCACTTCTGCGAAGCTGGCAGCTTTACCGCCCGCTCGTCGGGTTTTATCAGCATCGAGGGGAGATAACGGGGTGGTAAAAGGCGGGATCTACCTGCGGCAACTCCCCCTGATAATTGCAAAGCATGGAAAAGTACCATACTGCCGGCGGGATGAAAAGTTTTTTTCTCGAAGCTGAGGCGCCACTTTTGACTTTGGTCAAGGCCGGCCCACAGCGAGTGGACTACCATCAACGCGCTTCAGGAATCCAGATTTTTGCCGACAACGGAAGGAGCGCTCCGTATCCCTGCCGTTTCGGCCAACCGAGGAAAGACTATGAAAATGCTGTTACCGGCTATCGCCCTGCTCCTGCTCGCGCAGACCGCCCTCGCCTTCGAATGCAACGAGTGCCACAGCAAGAACCCCGCGATGGTGCGGATGCACCAGGCACTGAAGGGCAGATGGTGCTTCGACTGCCACAAGATGGGCGAGAAGCTGATGGGCAAAGGAGTCCCGAAGGACAAGGCCGCCCAGATCAAGCGCCGTGAGACCGAGCAGATCTGCTTCGAGTGCCACAAAAAGCCGTAACGAGAAGAGGGTGGGGTGCCATAACTTCCCGTTCTCCTTGCGTATCCCCCCTCATCCGGTATACTCGCTGGTATCATTAAATTCCGGAGGGGGCATGCGCCGCCTGACTGACCTCCCAATCAGCCTCAAGTTCTTCGGCCTCATGTCCCTCCTGCTGCTGGCCCTGTTGCTGGCCGCCGGCCTCTTCACCTACCACCGCCAAAAGACCTTCATCATCCGCTTCGCCATCGACAATGCCCGCACCTTCGCCAGTGAGCTGGTTCAGACCAGGGAATATATCTCGTCAGTGGTCACCACCGAGCCGGAGCACAACTACAGCCTGGTCCCCCAGGTGGTCGCGACCCAGGTCGCCAGAAGGGTGACGCACGGCACGAGCTTTTATGTGCGCCAGGTCTCGCTCCGCTACCGCAACCCGGAGAACCGTCCCGACCCGTACGAAGGAGCACAACTCGAGAAGTTCAAGAGCAATCCCCCGGCACGTGAAGTCTATGACGTCGTGAAGACCAATGAAGGCGAAATCTTTCGCTACATGCAACCGATGCTGGCTACCGCCTCCTGCCTGCAATGCCACGGCGCCTTCGAATCGGCCCCGAACTTTGTCAAGAAACGCTTCCCGCAAGGGCATTATTCCTACAACTACCGGGTCGGCGATGTCATAGGCGCCGTATCCGTCAGCATCCCGCTGAAAGACCTCTATGCCCAGTTGGGCGCCAACTTCAAGCTGGACCTGTTGGGGAGGGGTGTCGTCTATCTCATCGTCGTCATCGTCATGGGCTGGATCATGAGCCGGGAGATCATCATCCCGGTGCGGATGCTTTCCGATAGCATCACCAGGGTGACCAGGACCGGGAACTTTCATGAAAAATTGCCACAGAAGACCCACGACGAGATTGGCAGCCTGATCGGCGCCTTCAACGACATGATGGAGGAACTGTCCCGCAGAACCGTGCAAACGCGGGAATCTGACCAAAGATACCGCCGCTTTATCGAGCTGGCGGCGTCGGCGGTGGTGACCTTTCTGAAAGATGGCAAGATCGTGATTGCCAACCAGAAGGCTGGAGCACTACTGGGGCAACCGAGGGAGTCGCTGCTGGGGGAATCGCTATTCTCCTATCTCGAGGAAGGAGCGACGCTGAGGGAAAGGCTGGCCTCGGCCACAGAGATGACAGAGGAAACCTCGATGCAGCGGGTGCGACGGCCTAGCGGGAAAGTGGTCGAGGTCGAGATGGTGATTTCCGCGTCCAAAACTGATCGGGAGCCGATGTACACGGCCATACTCAGGGAGCGCGGCGAGGCGTAAGCCCACAAATGCCTTTGCTGCCAATGGCTCTAATGTGTTACAGTGCGCCGCTGCGCCTCGCACACGACATATTCCCCGCCTTCCCTTTGAGAAAGGGGGGAAATAAAGAACGAGCTTTTCAAGGAGAAACATCAATGGGTAAAGAGCTGTATGTAGGCAGCCTGTCATATGAGACAACGGAGTATGATCTGGAGAAGCTTTTCTCCGTGTCCGGGAGAGTCACCTCCATTCACCTCATAAGTGATCTGAAGACGGGAAGATTCATGGGGTGCGGCTATGTCAGGATGTCCACTGAAGCCGAAGCGAAAGACGCCATTCAATCTCTCGATGGCGCCTTGCTGATCGACCGCAAGATCACCGTTTCGATGGCCAATCCGCAGAAACAGAAGAAGCAAGGCGGCTTCAAAGGGAAATCGGGCGGCGCCCCCAAGAGTGGCGCAAGCGCAGCGCGCTCATCTTCACCCAAGCCCGCCGCTGGAAAACCGGCTGGGGCCAAACCCGCCTCATCCAAGCCCGCCTCTTCCAAGCCGGCCTCCGCCAAAGCCGGGGGCACCAAGCCCGCCGGGTCCAAGGCTCGTCCGGGTACGACGAAAAAAGGGTAACCCTCCTCCCAAAGCTCCCCCTCCCCCCAGAGGGGAGGGAGACGTTCTCATGATACGCTCCCTCACCTAACCGCCTGCTTCCTTTCTTGATGGCATCCGTCTATACTACCCCTCATGATAGCTCTATCCATGGTAGATAACTTCCCCTCGTCCCCCGGCGTCTATCTCATGAAGACTGCGGAAGGCGGCATCTTATATGTCGGGAAGGCGCGGAACCTGAAAAAGCGCGTCCGCCAGTATGTCCTCGGCTCAGGTGACTCCCGCCTCCACATCCGCTTCATGGTGCAGTTGGTCGACTCGGTCGAGTACATCGTCACCGACACCGAGAAAGAGGCGCTGATCCTCGAGAACACGCTGATCAAGCAGCACCACCCGAAGTACAACATCAACCTGCGCGACGACAAGACCTATTTCTCGCTGCGCATGGACATGAAGGAGCAGTTTCCGCGCCTTTCATTGGTCCGGAAGGTCCCCTCCGACGGCGCCCGGTATTTCGGTCCCTACTCCTCCGCGACCTCGGCGAAGGAAGTACTTAAGCAGCTCTACAAGGTCTTCCCGCTGCGCCACTATCCGCTCGCCACCTGCATGGCGCGCAAGCGCCCTTGCCTCTACTACCAGATCAAGCAGTGCTCCGCCCCCTGCTGCGGGCTGATCTCGGCCACCGATTACGCAGCGCTCGCCGAAGGCGCCGCCCTTTTCCTGGAAGGGAAGAACACCGAGATCTCCAGGATCTATCGGGCCCGGATGAACATGGCTTCGCAGGAGATGCGCTACGAGGACGCGGCGCGTTACCGGGACCTGTTGAAGGCGATAGAAGTGACCGTTGAGCGCCAGAAGATGGTGGCCAGGGGAGGCGACAGCGACGTGTTCGGCCTGTTCCGGAGCGGCGATGAGTTGCAGATCGCCCTGCTGCACATCCGGGGCGGCGCCCTCACCGGGAGCCGTGGGTTCCGATTCGATTGGGAGATGGAGACCGAGGAGGGGCTCGCCTCCTTCCTCAACGAGTTTTACGACATGGAAAACCCGATTCCGCCCCAGATCCTGCTCCCGCTCCCCATACCGGAGCCGGGCCCGCTCGAAGAGCTTTTGTCGGAGAAGGCGGGAAAGAAGGTGGCGATCTCGGTGCCGCAACGGGGACCGAAGCTCGAGATGGTGAAGCTCGCGGAGAAGAATGCCCAGACCGCGGTCGAGGAGCGGGTGGCCAAGGAAAGCTCCTCCGCGACCCTCTTGACCGAACTGGCGGAAAAGCTCCATCTCGCGGCGCCCCCGAAACGGATCGAGTGCTACGACATCTCCAACATCCAGGGGGAGATGGCCGTGGGAAGCCGCGTCGTCTTTGTCGATGGCAGGGCCGACAAGTCACTGTACCGGCGTTACCGCATCAAAGGAGTGCTGCAGTCGGACGACTTCGCCATGATGCGGGAGGTGCTGTCGCGACGTTTCCATCCCGACAGCCAGGAGGAGAAGCCGGACCTCATCGTGGTGGACGGCGGGATCGGGCAGCTGAACGTGCTGAACGCGGTGCTGGATGAGCTGTCCGTTGAGGGGGTCGAGGCGGCGGGGCTGGCCAAGAGCCGGGTGGCGAGGGAGATGGAGAGCGAGGAGATCAGGAAGAGCGACGAGCGCGTCTTCAGACCCGGGCGGAAGAATCCGATCTCGCTCAGGCAGAACTCGGCCCCGCTGCTGTTGCTGGTGCGGATCCGCGACGAGGCCCACAGGTTCGCCGTCACCTACCACAAGGCGGTCCGCAGCAAGGTGCTGACGACGTCGGAACTGGAGGGCGTGGAGGGAATCGGCGGCAAGAGGAAGAAGTCGCTGCTGGTGCGGTTCGGGAGCTTGAAGGCGATCAGGGAGGCGAGTCAGGAAGAGCTTGCGGCCACGACGGGGATGACCGAGAGCGCAGCCAAGGCGCTCTGGGAGCATTTGCATAAAGACCTGAAAGCATGACCACAGAGGACACCGAGGTCCCGCAGAGGACACAGAGGAAAACCAAAGAAACTTCAAAAATAAAAAGAGCAAAAACAATAAAAAAGGGGAAAACCAATTCTTTCCGACGATTACGCCGGGAGGTTTGGTTTTCCCCTCTTTTTTCCTCTGTGTCCTCTGAGTCCTCTGTGGTTAGGCTTTATCTCCCCTTCTTGAGGTCGAAAAGGATCAGCTTGGCGATGGCCTTCAGGGTCTCGAAGACCCCTTCGCCGGTGGTGGCGCAGGCCTCGAAATCGGGGACGTTGGTGGGGTTCAACTCCCGCCGGAGTTCCTCGACGCTCATCACGTTGGGGAGGTCGCGCTTGTTGTACTGGACCACGTACGGGATCTTGTCGAGATCGTAGCCCTGCTCGGTCAGGTTGATCCTCAGGTTCTCCACGCTCTCGATGTTGGCGTCCATCCGCTCCTCCTGGGAGTCGGCCACGAAGACCACGCCGTCGACCCCCTTCAGGATCAGCTTCCTGGAGGCATCGTAGAAGACCTGGCCCGGAACGGTGTAGAGGTGGAAGCGCGTCTTGAAGCCGCGGATCTCGCCCAGCGCCAGCGGCAGAAAGTCAAAGAAGAGGGTCCGCTCCGTCTCGGTAGCGAGGCTGATCATCTTCCCCTTCGCTTCCGGGGCGGTTTTTTGGTAAACGAACTGCAGGTTGGTCGTCTTGCCACAGAGGCCAGGGCCATAATAGACGATCTTGCAGTTTATCTCACGGGAAGCGTAGTTGATGAAGGACATCCGCATTACCTCTTATTTGATGAACTCCCCCCTTCCACGAAGGGGGTCAGGGGGGAATTGAATCCCCCTAAATCCCCCTGTCGAAGGGGGAATTTCAAAGTTTCTATCTAGCTGAACAGGTTGTCGATGTCGTCGTCGGTTATCTCGGCGAACGGGAACTCGCTGTCGCCGCTCTTCTCTTTTTCCTCGCTCTTCTGCATCAACCTGGCGAAGATGGTCCCGAGTTCATCCGATGCCTTCTTCACACGGAGGCGCACCAGTCCCAGCGAGGAACGGGTGTCGAAGAGCACCACCAGGATCACCCGCCCAGCCACGATCGAGATGTGCAGGTTGTCCTTCTCCCCCTCATGAAAGAGGATGGAAAACTCCTTCTCACCTATCAGCTTCGCCAAGCCACCCGTCGCTGCGATATTTCCGGCGGTCAGCGAAGCGAGCGACGTGGTGTCGAAGCGCTCGGTTTCGCCGCACCCGGTAATCAACTGACCGTTCTTGTCGACCAGAAAGATGACCTTGGCGTTCGCTTCCCTGAGGAGCTTTTCGATTACGACGTTTATCTGTTTGAATTCCTCATCGTACATGATCAACTGAGGATTCGACATGACAACTCCTTGAGCCAGGCTAAATTTTGACGCGATCCTATTCTATAACAGAACGACTGTAGCATTTCAAGGTATTTGCCGGGACGGCCCGGCGCTTATACTCGGGCGATGCCACGTGCCGCCTTCAGCAAGACGTCAACCCTGGCCGGATCTCCCGCCTCGCTGTAAAGCCTCAGCACAGGTTCGGTGCCGGAGGGGCGAATCAGGAGCCAGGAGCCGTCATCGAAGATATATTTGAAGCCGTCGCTGAAGTTGCAGGCAACCACGTCGAAACCGGCGATGTTGGCTATGCAGCCAGCCGAGAGGTCCTCCACGAGCCGCTGTTTCGAGGCCTGGTCGATGGGCAGGTCGATGCGGGAGTAGTGGAAGTGCCCGATCTCGTCCATGGTCTCCTCCAGCAGCGCCCAGAGGCCCTTTCCGCTCGTCGCCATGGCCTCCAGTAGCAGAAGGGCCATCAGTATCCCGTCACGCTCCGGAATGTGCCCCTTCACGCCGAGACCGCCCGACTCCTCCCCTCCCATCAGGATGTCATGCTCCAGCATCATCTCGCAGATGTGCTTGAAGCCGATGGGAGTTTCAAAGATCTCCAGGCCGTACTTCTCCGCCAACCGGTCGATCATCTGGGTCGTGGAAACCGTCTTCACCACGCCGCCACGCAGGCCCTTCTTCTCGTACAGGTGACGCAGCAGCACCGTGAAGATGCGATGTGAGGAGAAGAACTCGCCGCGTTCGTCGACGGCGCCGATGCGGTCGGCATCGCCGTCCAGCGCCAGCCCCACCTGGAACTCGCCCCGCCGCACGAGGGAAGAGAGTTCGGCGAGGTGCTCCCCGATCGGCTCAGGCGGGTGCCCACCGAAAGAGGGGTTCTCCAGGCAATGTATCTCGGTGATGCCGGGGACGAGACGCGAGAGGAAACCGCAGCCGGCGCCGTACATCGGATCGACCACAGCCTTGATGCCCGATTTCCGGATCAGCTCCAGGTCCACGTATTTGCCGAGCTGGGCAAGGTACGGCTCGGAAGCATCGAATCTCTGGACGATTCCTGACATGAGGGCGTCGACGAGGCTGACAGTGGTGACCGGGCGCGAATTGGCGATGTTGTCGGCGACCATCCGCTCCAGTACCTTGGTGGTCGTCGGCCTGGCCGATCCTCCGAAAGATTCCTTGACCTTGAAACCGTTGTAGCGGGGGGGGTTGTGGCTGGCTGTGATCATGACACCGGCGCCGGCGCCCTTTTCGTGAACAGCCCACGACACCGCAGGGGTCGGTGCGTACCCTTCCGAAAGCCAGGTCTGGATCTTGTTGCCGGCAGCTATGCAGGCCACGCATTCGGCGAACTCACGGGAGAGGAAGCGCCTGTCGTAACCGATCACCAGCCCTTTCCCGGCCACGCCTTCCTGGTGCAGATAATCCATGGTAGCCTGCGCCACCAGAGAGAGATTTTCAAAGGTAAAGGTATCGGCGATCACGCCTCGCCAGCCATCGGTACCGAATTGTATCTGCAAGTTAGCCACACCTCCCTCTGGTTTTATGGGGGGCATTTTCCATGCGGGAGGCTGATCTGTCAACCTTTTGTTGCCAATGGGAAGGGCGGGGTTGACCGCGACGCCGGATTGCCTTATAAATAACGAGGAAATAATTTTCTTTAAAGGGAGGGTTTTAACATGTTGAAAAGATTCATCGTCCTGCTGGTTCTGGGGCTATGCTTCGCCGGGAGCGCCTTCGGTGCCGGCTCCAACCCCGTCGCTGTGATCGAGACCAATCTCGGCACCGTCAAACTCGAGCTCTTCCAGAAAGAGGCGCCCCTCTCGGTGCAGAACTTCATCGACTACGCCAAGAGCGGCCACTACAACGGGACGATTTTCCATCGCGTCATTCCCGGCTTCATGATCCAGGGGGGCGGCCTGACCCAGGAGCTGATGCCCAAGCCGACCAAGGCCCCGATCAAGAACGAGGCGACCAACGGTCTCAAAAATGACCGCGGCACCGTCGCCATGGCACGCACCGGCGTGGTCGATTCCGCCACCTCCCAGTTCTTCATCAATCTGGTGAACAACGACTTCCTGAATCACAGGGGGACCAATCCGATGGCCTACGGTTACGCGGTCTTCGGGAAAGTCATTTCCGGAATGGAGATCGTCGACAAGATCGGCGCCACTCCGACCGGGAATGTGAAGGGATTTTCCGACGCCCCTTTGACGCCGGTGGTGATCAAGAGCGTGAAGATCCAGCAGTAAGGATCACGACCGCTGCGATGTCGTGGCAGTGGTGATAAGAGTGAAAAATGAGAGGGGCGCCGCGAGGCGCCCCTTTTTTGTTACCTTTTCCTCCTCGTGGAAAGGAGCATCAGGTTACCGGCAGTGAACAGGAGGGCTCCCAGGAGAGCGGGGATGGCCCCCGGCTCCCGGTGGACCTCCAAAAGCGCCATCGGCACCGGCGACAAGGCCACGTCTTTGAGGTAGATGCCGTACCCGTTGTGAAAGAGGGGGTGGTTCGGCTGAACCTCCGTCACCGTACCCCCCACCCTCAGATCGGCACGATAGGACGTCATCATCCCCATGGCGCCGACCTCACCGGAAATTTTTTCGACCCGCACCTTCTCCCCACCAGGAAAGCCGATGGTGCCCCCCTGGACGACCTGGATCTGATCCTTCATTCCCCCATAGGCGGAAAAGAGGTGGGCGACCACGATGAGCAGGAAGCCTCCGTGCATCAGGTGAGGGGCGATGCTTCTCCCCTTTTTCCTGAGGGCATCGATGCTGCAGACGGTGGCGTTCAGGCAGAGGATGGCGATGAGCGCCACCGCCAGCCAAAGCCACCATGAAAGGGAAACCGGGGCATGCCCCAGCCAGTAGAAGAGGGGGACCTCATTGAGGCCGGCGGACTCGGAGCTCCCGCTGGAGAACGAGCCGAGGGCCAGGGCGACCATGACCCCGGTGAGGAGCCAAAGGCCCAGGTTCAGCGAGGAAAGGCGAAGGTACAATTGCTTCAAGGTTTAACCCTCCGGATTACAGCCACTATCATCATTTCGTAGAAGCACAATCTGTCCGACAGGTCCGAGGCATCCGATTTTATCCTAAAGAGAAAGGGCCCTACGCCCGGCGCATGAGCCCTTTCTTGAAGCAGCATCTGTCTCGGTAAAATAAAGTCTCCAACTGACAGCCACGGCAAAACAACAAGTTACACCAGGCAGCCGGCACCAGTTGAAGAAATAAGTTTCCAACTGGTTGAGATCGCCGCATCGATGACACGAAAATAAAGTTTCCAACTGGCCCGAACCACCAGACATTGTACGTGACCTTGCTGGGGTTGCTGGGACCTGGAATGGATGTCACGGTAAAAATAGGACGGTTAAGTTAACCGCCATTTTTCGGAGTAAGCCTCCTGATATACAGGGTCTCCACAGAAACATCCAGGAACCTTCCTCCTATTCGCTGTCCATCGCCACGGTATCCCCTCAAGAATCTGATCCCATTGTACTAGCGGCTCCTTCTGACTAACACGTTGGAGTGCCGGGGCAGATCTTTTTACCAACTCTGCCGCCATGAAGACCCCTGCAAGAGCGGATTGATGCGCCAAGGGTACGGTTGCGACGTGGTCCAGTTCCGGAAGGTCTAGCCCAATGTGACCGCAAATCACCCCCGAGTAAATATCCTGGACCCGCTTACCGACCCACGCTCCCAACTTCCCTGGGCACCTGAGGTGTGTCTCAACCACGGCAATATCCTCTGTCGAAAGGGGCACCTCTTGGACCCAGAGCCTCCCCAAATGCTTGACCTCGAGTCCCAACGCTTTAGCAGCCATCTCCGTTTGACTCAGGCTGGGCTTGAGGGGATGGTAAAGACAACCGAGACAGGCGGCCTCATCGGAAAATCGGTGCCACGAAGAACCAAGCCCACTATCGCTGGTCCACCCATTAATCACCAACCGTGGGAGAAGTGCTTGAGCTACACGTCGGTCAGTCACGTTATCGACAGAAACACATATTGTAGGAAGGGTATCGATAGCTGGTAACTCCTCAGCAAAATCATCAAGACGCTTTTGCCAAGGCGTCACCGCGAGACCGCTCCCCGCCAACTCGGCTGCCGCAAGCGAAACCTTACTTTTCCCTGTATCACCATGGAGCGGAAGGACATAACGCTGCAGGTTGGAAAGATCCACCGCCTCCGGGTCCACGAGGTGAAGCCGACCCGTGATGCCAGCATGTCTTTTCCAGGCCCATATTGCTGGATTCCCGACCGCACCAATCCCAACAACGGCAACCGCCCCTATATCTACCGGGGGGAGGTTGTCAGTTAGTCCCGAATCGGCGCTAAAGTCGAGCAGAGACAGCGAAATATCCTCGAAGGCGGATATGTCCTTCTGGCGTACTACGATATCGAAAACACGCCATGCTGCCAAGGCCGCAGCGGCACCAGCGCTGTACGGATTTGCCGGACCACCTTGGACCAGCTTGGCGCTGATACCGGCAACCCAACCACTGGAACCAGCAGCGAAACCCCTTGCGGTTGTGACTTCGGTTCCGATGAAAACGGACACAGTGGGTTCAGCACTGCCGTCGTCTAAGATCTCAATGGCAGGATTTATTGACCGCGCGAGAGCGGCAAGTCCATTACGGACCTTCTCGGGCCCGCTAAGAGATAGAACAGGGTAGAGACGCGACAAAAGGTTTACCAGCAGTTCGGAAATCCACTTCTCATTACCGTCAGCATCACATGCATCACCTACAGCTACATTGACGACTCGCGTTGAGAGGATCATCTCCAGTTCGTCACGGTTAATCCCAGCATGAGCTCCAACAGCCATATAAGTTCTAAAGAAGAAAGGAGCGAGTGCCATTATTGTCCTTTCCCCCAGCCTAGAAAGAACGGTGGGGTTCCTTGAGGATTAACGACGAATGTTGGGCGCGCATTGAGGACGCAGGTCGTCCATATGGTGTCGAGAGTGGAGAAAAGGCTGCAGGCGGTGCGATACTGCATCCAGTCATCGCCCGTGTGTTCTGGGTGCTCGTGGTATTCTCTTATCCCCCGCATACATAGGAACGGCCGTGGATACAAAGGATGAGAGGGGAGGACAACGAGGCTGAGCGTTCCCGTTTGGTCAACGTGGTGACCATGATGGACCAGGATGGGCGGCAGTTGCTGCCAAGTCACTGGGTCACAGAAGATTACAGAAGGCGCGCGTTGGTCAAAATCATCCAGACCGACTCTTATGCCGAATGGTTTTGTGCTGTACGGCAGGGGCTGGTGAACTTGAATAGTCGCGTTCGGGTCTTGCGGCTGGGGAAACCCCGGGGGGAGTTGAGTCCCTGGAGGCAGAATCTGCACATGAAGCATAGGAAGGTTAGGGACAAAGACTACATCGACAAAAGGATACTCTGCCTTTTGAACGAAAATCCAACGGCTCGTCAGGGTTTTTTTCTGAGCAGAAAGTCTGGCAACCTCCTGCTCGAATTTTCGTTTTGAGACTCGCGAATCGACTCTCACGTTAGCACCCGCCAGCTCCGACAGCCAGCGTCAAAAGGAGGCGGACACCATCCTGCAGCCCCAGCTCCTCGATCTTTTTCTCGGGATCGAGGAGATCTCCTGGCTCGGTTGTGACCTGCCAGTCATCTGCGGGGCGGGCGGTATTGTCGCTCTGCTCAAGGGCCTTGTTCCGTGCTGCTTTGAGGGGCTCATGCACGTTAACCTCGACTGCGGACTCAACACCGTTGATAAGGAAAATAATGTTGATCTTATTCTGACCTTTCACAGCTGCCTCTCCTTTCATCTCATGAAAATAGCTTTTTTATGGCGTTGAAGATACCGCCCTGGCTGCTCGTCTCTTCCGCAACTTGATCACATACCACTAAGTCCCTCACGGCGCGCTTTGACAATTGGCCCCACTGCCCTCGTGACAGACGGTAGACGGCCCAACGGTCAAGGTTTATCGGTCCAAAGCCGAAATCAGGGATAACAAAGGACACCCCTCCTTCGACGGTGACGATGCAGTAACGATCATCGGCAGCTGAATGGTACGCCGACTGCGGGTGGCTGTGGACCTGAGCAATAAGGCGAAGCCCGTTTGCGGCCAGGAACCTGTTCAAGTCAACCAAGGTTTCAGATGTGATGAAGTATCCAACCCCGTCCTCGCTTCTTATCGAATTTTGAGGGGGGACCAAAGCCCTGTCGATATATGAGTTGACACCTTCGATACGGCCCAACCAGAGGACTAGACCCTCACAGCCGTGCTCGCCATAGGCGCGGACGGCTGTGAGGGTTTCCTCAATTACCGTATGAGGAACATGAATCTTAGCTACGTTCTTCATGTGAATCCCCAGGATGAAATCTGTGAAAAACTATCACCAAAAGCACATTAAAGCAATGCTAAAAAGGGGCAGCGCCGATGCGCTCAGAGGATAGGGGGAGGTAGATGCGATTTGCGGATATCCGGAGGCAGATGGACTGCTGCTGGAACACGTAGCATGACGGCAGCGTTGTAGCTAAGAATGCCTCCCTCTCCTCGGCAATGAAAAATCGAACGACCTTCAGTGTACCTTAAGCGGGTCCGCCACGGTGTGTCCGTCTTGCAGGTTTCTTCATTGACTTAGAGTGGAAGACGGATCGGGGGTGGCCATGAAATTAGCCAGTACTAGACAGACGACAACAGTGATCGCTGCAATATCTTTTTTAGCCTCAGCTACTTATCTTGCCGGGCCACGGTATAGCATTGCTTATTATTCCAGCCTCGACTCTATAATAGCGTCAGCTCAGATAGTGCTGGCTACAATTTACTTCGTGTTATACTGGAAAGGAAAGCTTTAGCTCTTATCGATAGCAGCTTTTAGTCCATGTAGATATTTCAACCCCCAATCAATTTGATGCTCATCAGCTTCTGTTTCAGGGGCAGCGTACTCCACTTTCAGCGTGGTGGGATCTATAATGGCATACGTCCTTCTGTCACGGCAGTTGCGATCGGTAATGGGGCAGGCGAGATCCAGAATGACGTTACCTTTAGCTGCCCAAAGGTGTGGACCAGTTTGTCCTGAAGTGATGATTCCAAAGACGATTATTGAACCAGGGGTGTTAAAGGATAATTTTGAGTTCACGATCCTGCAGTTACCTTGGCCACCGAAGGATGAAAAACCCCAACCGGTAACGTCACGATTCAGTTTGCCCTCGATCCACCCCCAAGCAAAAGGAAATGGCTCCTTTACGAGCTTGGGAACAACATGGCCGATGCCAAAGATGAAAACGATACCAAAAAAGAAAAAGAAAAATCCTTTTGCGACGCGAATCAAGCAATTGCTCCTTTTGTTGCCGCCGGTCGAAGAATGAGGGTATAAATGGTGGGGCACCTCTCGACTCGAGCCTAAAAGACGTGCTCAGTTCAAGCTTCGTGCATTCGCGTGGAAAGGTGGCTCAGTAACAGGCGCCAGTCGAGTTTCGGACTGTTAAAACTGCAAAGGGAGGCGGAATTCACCGTCTCCCTTTCTTGCATCCTATTGCTTGCCAGAACGTTTACTGAGGGGGGATTTCGGCTTCTGGGAAAAGGTCGAGCAGCGCTTTTTCCATTTTTTTATCATCGCGCAGCCTAACGATGTTCCATCCCATGTTGACGAGTGTCCCGTACAACTCCAGGCACTTTTGCGGATCCGTCCCGACATTATCCATTTCAAGCCTTCTTGCTTGAGTCGAAAGATCCTTGAAAGCAAGATGGGCCGTCAAGAAAATCTCTTCGTCAACACGGAGGCCCTTCTTGATCAGGTTGGCCGTGGTGTACATTCTGCCGATATCTTTGCCGAGCTCTATCCAAAGGAGCTTCAGACAGTCAATCGTGACCCTTACAAGATGATTATATGCCTTTTGAAGGTTCTCCTCTTTCTGCTTCTCGGGGCATTTAGGATCAATCACTCGAACCAAGTGTACTGCAATGTTTTCTACCTCGACTATCACCTGCGCAGGCTTGTCAGCCAAATACGCAACTAAGTCTGAATAGGCCGGCATATATGTAGTGGAGTAAAACTCCATGAATTCATCAATGGTCATCAATAAACACCCGGAAGTTATTGTAGGCTTTTGATCATTTCATCGGCAGCGTCGTCGTAATGGCGCAGTTCAAATACACCGCCAGTACACTTTACGACGTCATTCCCATACCTTTGTTCATTAAACGCTTTGGGTTCGCGTACCTTTTTTACCTCTTCCCAAATCTCAGCAGTCGTCTGAAATTCGGCCGGGCTTTTGCCAGTTATGTCCTTAAAAATCCTACCTAGCCTCATACGGCCCTCCTTGGGCTTCTCACGAAGTAAAAACGATTATCACAGATTTCACCTCTGTGCAACACTTGTTTACACGAAAAGGAGTATTTTTATGTTTTCCCCTGTCCATCAGCTGTGAGCGAGGCATCTCGGCGGGGACTGTCTGCTTCTTAAATCGAGGTCCCCCCAAGAGGTGCCGATCCTCAAGCCGGCCTTGCAAGTCTTAATCCGCTACAGCTTCGATATGCTTAAGAAAGCGTTCCCCGCTCCTCGCGGCATCTTCAAGGTCCTTGAAATCTTTGACCAATCGATCCTGCGAGTGCGCCAGCCGATTCCGAAGGTTTTCCAGCCGCTTCAAGAAATCGTCACCCTGCGTAAACGAGGTAAAACCGCAAAGCCGCTTGAACTCGTCATTTGCCAGAATCAGATGTCTCTTGTCACAAAATTGGAGGCACTGAGCAAGGTCTATGTCCTCATTCCGCCTGATACGCTCCTGCTGCAGTCGCTTTGTGGCACCTAACCTGTTTTCTGAAAGCACCTCAGCCCATGAGTCGTTTGGATAGAACTTCTTTATCAAGCGGAGCATGTGCATTTCAATCAAAGAAATCAACGAAAATAGCCACATGCGCATTGGTGCCTTTTGAAAATCTCCGCGCGTCACTATACCTGCAATATCACCGAAGGCTTCTACAAAAACATGTGATTCAGATTCTAATGCTGTTAAGGCGGCAAGCATTGATGACGAATTATGAAGAGCGGCTTTCTTATCGAATGGAATACAGAAGCCGCCAAGTAATCGATCATCTGTGAGATCACATTTTCTTGCAAAACCAAACATATAACCATTTTTCCGCACGCCTATTACGTCAAATTCTTTGGCTTGCATGAAGTTTTTAACAATATTTGTTACAGATGTTTCTTCAAATGAGGCAAGTGGCTCAGCAATGAAGCCGACTGTTATTGCATTCTCAAAAAGAAGTCTTAACTCACGATGTTGAGTTTTGATATGATTCATTTGTGTATTAGGCTATTGTTAGAAGTAACGGCGCATATACAGTATGTCATAGGGGCTGTAGGTACATCCCCCCCGTCAGCTACAAACAAAAAGCCACCCGAAAACTGTATTTGCGGGTGGCTTTTCTGTTTTGTTAAAAGGCCATTTTTCATTTCGTGCGATTCCGAAAGATGAGCCGTATTGCTGAAGATTTTAGAATTAATTACGCTTTAGCTTATTGCACAGGTTATGCTGGTGTGTCAACACTTCTTTGAAATCTCCAGTAAGATACTTCACTGGCACAAGACAGAATGGCCTAAATGACTTTCCATCTCGAGTGTGGCGAGTAGTACTGGAGCGCCTTTTTGGTGTCACGGCACTCTCTTTGGTCCATCTTCAGCTGCACTGCACCGACCCAGTATTTATCCAAGGGGGTCAGAGACCCATCCCGCAACAGGCTAATGCTAGCTTGGGACGGAATATTCAGCAAGGATGCTCCATGGGAGGTCTTCGATCATGATCCAGATATCTTCTAGAGTACGAACCGAGGCTTCCCACCCCGCCCAAGCCTCAAACACTCTGCTATGGGCCTGAAGTGGCCTGCGTAGTATCCCGGACTCCATCATTGTCCCTGCCAACTATCAGATCCAAGCGGCTCCACGGGCCACGTCCGTTCCGCAGTCTAGCAAATGTAAGATACGTTTAACAGAAAAAAGAAGCGCTCCCGATACGGGACTACTTGCGGTAGGCGGGCGTGAAACTGAAAGGAGACAGCTTTATACTGCCTCCTTTCAGTTGTTGCGTTCGGCGGGGCTACTCCAGGTGGAAACTTTATTTCCCAGTTGGAGACTTTATTCCACGAAGACAGAATCACGAATTCTCCGCCACCCTTTACTCGACGGTGACGCTCTTGGCAAGGTTCCTCGGCTGGTCCACGTCGGTCCCCTTGAGCACGGCGACATGGTAGGCCAGCAGCTGCAGGGGGATGGAGATGATGATCGGCGTTATCTCGTCGCCGTCGCCCGGGATCTCCAGCGCCACTTCGGCCTTGTCCCGCACCTCGGCGTCTCCCTCGGAGCAGACCGCGATGACCCTCCCGCCACGGGCGATGACCTCTTCCATGTTGGAACAGACCTTCTCATAGTTGGCGCCCTTAGGCACCAGCACCACCACGGGCATGTTCTCGTCGATCAAGGCGATAGGGCCGTGCTTCATCTCCCCGGCGGCGTACCCCTCGGCGTGGATGTAGGAGATCTCCTTGAGCTTCAGGGCACCCTCGAGGGCGATCGGGTAGTTCATGCCGCGCCCGAGGTAGAGGAAGTCGCGGGCCGCCAAGTAGTTCCTGGCGATCTTCTCCACCTGTTCGTTCAGCTTCAGGGTCTCCTCCATCAGGGCCGGCACCCGCACGATCGAGGAGATCAGGTTCCTCCCCTGCTCGCAGTCCATGGTGCCGCGGGAGCGCCCGAGACGGATGGTGAAGAGGTACAGCGCGATCAGCTGGGTGACGAAGGCCTTGGTCGATGCCACGCCGATCTCGGGGCCGGCGTGGGTGTAGATCACGCCGTCGGCCTCGCGGGCTATGGAGGAATCGACCACGTTGCAGATGGCCACGCATTTGCCGCCGCGTCTTCTGGACTCGCGCATGGCGGCCAGGGTGTCGGCTGTCTCGCCCGATTGGGAGATCAGCAGGACCAGGGTCTTGTCGTTGATCACCGGGTTGCGGTAGCGGAACTCGGAGGCGATATCAACTTCGACCGGCACCCGGCAGTGCTCCTCGATCAGGAACTTCCCTACCAGCGCCGCATGCCAGGAGGTCCCGCAGGCGATGATGCAGACGCGGTCGATGGCGTTCAGCTGCGCGTCGGTCATCTCCAGGTTTTCCAGGTAGACGTCGCCCTGTTCCTCGCGCAGCCGTCCGGCAATGGTGTCCCGGACGGCGCGGGGCTGCTCGAAGATCTCCTTCAGCATGAAGTGGCGATAGCCGCCCTTTTCCGCCATGTGAGGCGACCAGTCGATGTGGCGCGGGGTCTTCTCGATGGGCTCCCCCGCAATCGAGCTGAAGGAGACGCTCCCCTTCTTGAAGACGGCGACCTCGCCGTCCTCCAGGAAGATCATGGAGCGGGTGTGCGCGAGGATGGCGGGGATGTCGGAGGCGATGAAGAATTCCCCGTCGCCGAGACCGACGACCATCGGTGCTCCCAGCTTGGCAGCAATGAGGACGTCAGGCTCTTCCTCGCAGAGGATGCAGACGGCGTAGGCGCCTTCCAGGAGGGCCAGCGCCTCGCGCACCGCCGTCTCAAAGCTGCCGGTGACCTGGCGCCGGGACTCGATCAGGTGCGAGATCACTTCTGTGTCCGTCTCGCTCTTGAAGGTGTGCCCGGCTGCCTTCAACTGGTCGCGCAGCTGGAGATAGTTCTCGATGATGCCGTTATGCACCACCACCACGCTTCCGGCCTGGTGGGGGTGGGCGTTGATTTCGGAGGGCCTGCCGTGGGTGGCCCAGCGGGTATGGCCGATACCGAGGGTGCCGTCGATCGGATCGTCAGCCAGCAGGCGCTCGAGGTTGACGAGCTTCCCCTCGCTGCGCTTGATGCTGGCCTTACCGTCGGTTATGGTGCAGATGCCGGCGGAGTCGTAGCCACGATACTCGAGCTTCCTCAGTCCCTCGATGATGATGGAGGTGGCATCCCGCCCCCCGGTATATCCCACAATGCCGCACATATAAAA
>NZ_JBXKJL010000196.1:0-1481 GCF_056994735.1 Geomonas sp. | reverse complement strand
TAGCGCCCGGGGACGACCCGTCGGCCGATCCCAGTCGGCGAAATGCTGCACGGCGGCCTCAACCACGAACGCGGCCGCTCGACGACTCAACCCAGGCAGCCGGTACACTGACACAGCCCTTTCTGTGAACGTCAGATGTGTGTCCAACACCTCTGCGTCCACAGAAAGGGCGCCATCCTCCCTGGCGACACGCCGGGCGAGGCGAAGAGCTGGCCGAACCCTGTCACACCTGTGACAT
Source organism: Geomonas sp. (assembly GCF_056994735.1). Classification (NCBI taxonomy): domain Bacteria; kingdom Pseudomonadati; phylum Thermodesulfobacteriota; class Desulfuromonadia; order Geobacterales; family Geobacteraceae; genus Geomonas; species Geomonas sp. Next base: position 1,243 of record NZ_JBXKJL010000196.1, on the reverse strand, counting down.
ACTGAAGGTTATGCAGAAGCCTCCTGCCGGCACCCCTCGACCCGCATCGGCACAGGTCAGGGGACCGTTAGCGATCTTGATAGCGAGTTCTGCATAAGCCTCACTAGCTCACCCCCTAGCACAAGCTCAGCGGCGCCCGCCGCCGACGGACGTCACCCGCTGAACACCGAGCAAGCCAGCCTCAACCAGTTTCCGAATAGCTTCGAAGAGCTACTTTTCTGGTCGGGTGCGCGCGAAGACGTACAGGTTGTTCAGGCCGAGTTGGAAGGTCCTGTGATAACGGAGCGTCAGGTGCGGCGAGGCGAATTGATCAGGGACAGTCCGGGGATCGAAACCATGGTGCTCATGTGCCTCCATCCCGTCCAGCAGCCGCAGCTTCATGCTGATGTGCAGCAACTTGTCGACGGCGGGTGAGGGTACGGTGACGATGAACACGCCGTCGGGTTGCAGCACCCGTGGGACCGCATCTGCCCACGCGGCCAGCTCGGACGATGACAGATGTTCCACCACGGCCAGGGCTGTCACGGCGTCGAAGGTCTCCCCGTTGACCACCGCCGCCGGGAAAGCACCTGTTCGAAACTCAAACGGACCGTCGACGTGCGCATCGTGTGGCACTAGGTCGAGCCCCACACCTCCGGTCAGCCGTCCGCGACCGAGCCGGAACAATGCACCATCCGCACAGCCGAGGTCCAGGACTCGTGCACCCTCGGGTATCCACGCCAGCGCCTTGCACACCCGCTGCCGTTGCAACTCCTTGTCCAACCAGTTCACTGAGCGTTTCTCCTGGGTCACCGTTGGGTCGTCGTTCGTCGGACCTCGGCGGTATCGAGGTCGGCCTGTCGATATCGGCCTTGTACGCCTACAGCGTAAGCGGACAGTGAGCTCTTTCCAACCTGCGTTGTCGCAGCTCAGCAGGCATGCCTCCAGGGCTGACCATCATCGTGATCACCAGCATCACGGCAGGTCATCCAGGTGCAAGTGTGGTTGGAGACAGACCCGCGGTCTGCGACGAGTCGACCAGCGGCCAGGTTGGAAAGGGCTCAGTGAGTACCAGGAGCAGGCCAGCCGAGCACTGTCGCCGTCACCAGCGGGAAGGGGACCTTCAGGTCATGCTCAGCCAGGGGGTCGGCAAAGTCGCGGCGAGATTGTCGTAGGGCAGGCACGACGCGCCGAGCAGGGGTACAGCGAGCGGGCACGGCAGCAGGACTGATCATGGCGGTTCCTAGGCCAGCCTGACTGTCCC
>NZ_JBXKJL010000195.1:0-4441 GCF_056994735.1 Geomonas sp. | reverse complement strand
ACGCTTGTGAGGCGGGGGGGCGGCACCGGAAGTCGGATTCACCGGTGCCGTCCCTGCGTCGACGCCAACTGGCGTCGTCAGAACCTTCAGCCGCCACCGGTCGAAGGCGAGCATGACCCGGAGGATGAGCCATGTGTGGATGCGAAAGTCGACATTTCCTTCTCGACTTCAGCCGAACCGCAAGCCGGGCAGTCGGGTTTCGCGGCAGCCCCCGTTTTCTGCAGGGTCTCGAAGCGGTGGCCGCAGGTCGTGCAGTGGTATTCATAGATCGGCATGAGGTGCACCTCCCAATGTATTCAGATTCCTGAATACAATAGCCCCTCCCGCTCAGGATGTCAATCTTCGGGAGGGGCTGGAGCGTCAGCGGCCCCGGGAGTGGCTCCGCCATTTAAGGATCACCTGTTTCCCGCCACTGTCAGCTCCTTGTAGGGCCACCCCTGCATCCCGTCCTCGAGGATGTAGGTCCTCTTCTCGGAGATCCCCTTCTGTTTGAAATAATCCCAGGTGTTCCTGGCACCGCCGCCCCCCCGCGGGCAGACGATCACGATGTCTTCCTGGGTAGTGGCCAGCTTCGAGATCACGGGGTCGAGCCGCTGTCTCTCCGCCTGCGACTTGGCCGGAAAGGCGTTGGTTTCGATCGCCCCTTTGAGATGGTGTTTCCTGAACTCGTCCGGCACCTGGATGTCCACTATGGAGACCTTTTTTCCGCTTTGCACCCACTGCTTAAGCTGGGCGGGTTCGACATAGTTGTAGCTGCCAGCCATGGCCGTCGTTGCCAAAGTCAGGGTCAGCAGGAGGGCGGGTCCGATTCTTCTCTTCATGGCATCTCCATTTCATTTCGGTGAGTTTAAAGCCGGCATTACGCCGGCATGTAAAGCGGCACCCAGGGCGCCGACAATTGAAGGTTCAGCCGGCACCAGCACCGGCACGCCCATGGCCCGCTCCAGCAACTGCACCATGGTCCGGTTCTGCGCGACGCCGCCGGTGAATACCAGGTGGTCGCCGCACCCGGCTTTGGCCACCATCCCGGCGAGCCGGTTGGCGACCGCGAGGTGGACCGACCGGGCGATCTCGGCGCGGGGCACGCCGCTGTTCTTGAGGGAGACGACCTCGGACTCGGCAAAGACCGCGCACATGCTGTTTATGCAACTCTCCCCGCAGGCTTCCTCCGCCGCCCTGCCAAACTCCTCCAGCTCATAACGCAGCGACACCGCCATTATCTCAAGAAACCGCCCCGTTCCGGCGGCGCACTTGTCGTTCATCTGGAAGTTGGCTACCCTGCCGTGCTGATCCAACCGGATGACCTTGCAATCCTGTCCGCCGACATCGAGGATGGTGCGGCACTTCGGAAAAAGGTGCCGGGCTCCCAGGGCATGGGCCTTGATTTCGGTGATGACCTGGACTGGTGCGTGCTGCTGCAGGAGATGGCGGCCGTACCCCGTGGCAACCACCTTGGCCTGCGGGTGCCGGGCCAGGTACTGCAGCGCCTGGCGGTGGGGCTGGAAGCCACTCTCCACCACGGTGTGGTAGAGGATCTCCTTCTCCCTGATGACTACGGATTTTATGGCACGCGAGCCGAGATCGATCCCGAGTTGCATGGTCAGCCCCTGATCTGCTCGATAAAGGCCTCTACCCGCGTCTGCAGCTGCCCTACGTCGTCGGGGGAATAGTCGCTCTCGATGGCCATGAAGGGGATCCCTCTCCGCTCGCAGGCCTCCCGCAGCCTGACCGCCTCGATGTTGTAGGTGTGGCAGAACTGCAGGCAGTAGTCGATGATCCCCTGAGCGCCGGAGTCGCGGTACTCCTTCAGCACCTGGTCGATGCGGTCGTCGTTGGGTGTGAAGCAGGAACAGTCGATCTTCATGTAGCGCTCGGTCAGGCGCTCGAGTTGCTGATCGACCGTGGTAGAGCCTTCCGCTATCAGGTCCTTGTAGTAGCGGGTGCCGATGCAGCTCTCCTCATTGACTACCACCGCGCCGGAAGTCTCGATGATGTTGTGCAGCTTCCAGTTGGGAAGGGCCATCGGAGTGCCGGAAACCATGATGCGAGGGGTCGATGCCGGCGCGACGGCCACCCCCTCCCTGACCCTCTGCTCCAGCTCGTCGCACAGCTCGTTGACCCACTGGGTGAAGCGCACCGGTTCGTCGTAGAAGGCGATCTGCTGGATCAGCAGCATGTCCTTCCCGCTGACCGGCGAGGGGTTGTGATGGCGCAGGGCGTTCAGGCGCTGCAGTGCGGCGCGTTTGGCGTTGATGGTGCTGATGCCGCCGGCGATGTCGTCGAAGGTCGTTTCCGTGCCGTATATCCGGTCCACGGAACTCTTGAATTCCTTCACCTCCTCCAGCCAGAGGTGCTTGTCCCGTTCCCGCTTCATCTGGGGGATTTCCATGACGTGCGTGGGGACGTAGCGGTCGAGGAGTTCCCAGGTCTTCTTCTTGGCGTCGCAGGTGGTTTCGCCGTAGACCAGGTCGACCACCTGGAAGTAGGGGCAGAGCTTGCCGACCTTGAAGCCGAAGGCGGACTTTACCATAGGGCAGATATTGCGCGGCAGGATCTTCTCGGCATCGGCGATGGAGCCTTGGGCGCCGCCGCAAAGGCCTATGCAGGCGCCCCCCGCCGCGAGGACCAACTCCTCAGGGACATAGACGCAGAAGGTGCCGATGACCGGCTTGCCGCTCTCCTTGACGGCCACGATCTCCTCGATGCGGCCGGTGTGGAGGTTCTCGATCATCCCGTCGAAGTAGGCCATGGTCGCCGGGCGGTTCTTCTGGGACAGGAAGATGTTGTGGTATGCCTGGGTCAGCATCCCCGGCATCCCGGAGAAGCGCGCCACATCCATCCCCAGCTTCTCCCAGAGTGCCGGGTCCGACTTCACTTGGAAATCATTCATAGTCCCCCCTTAATGGATAGTGCCACAGATATATGGGTTTTTGCATGTGCTGTCAAATTGATTGTTTCAATATATATGGCTTCTGCTATGGCTAAAGCCGATAGGGCTTGGGTCTGCTGTAGGAGCGCCCTCCGGGCGCGAATCATTGCGGATCGCGGCGGAGACGCCGTTCCTGCGACGGAGGCGGCCGGAGTATAAAAAAAGCCCCTGCGGAGGCAGGGGCTTTTGGCATTGGTTGGCAACGGAATCGATTGTGGAAGGAAGCACTAAGACAGGACCTTCAGGGTCACTTCTCCACATCCTTGTCGATGCCGGCGCGGCCGTCGTCGCAGGCCTCCTCCGGGGAGGTGGGCCGGCTGTAGCGGGGATCGCTGGTGGCAGTGATGCAAACCGGCGCGGGCTCTTCGGTAGCCCCTGCCGCCGGGACATGGTCGTGGCTCCTCCCTCCCTTGGGCGGGGTGTCACCTTTGGACGGCTGCCAGTCGGCCATGTTCCTGAGGATGTCGAAGCGGTTCATGATCTCCTGCTCCAGTTGCGCGCGGAGCTCGCGGGAGGCCTCGGGGTTCAGCTTCTCCAGGGCGGAGAAGCGGACCTCGCCGGAGAGGAAGGCCTGCAGCGAGCCGTCTGGCTCCTTCGATTCCAGGATGAAGGGGTTCTTCCCTTCCGCCTTGAGCAGCGGGTTGTACCGGTAGAGGGGCCAGTACCCTGACTTGACCGCCAGCAGGGTCTCCTCGATCGACTTGCCCATCCCCTTTCTCAGTCCCTGGTTGATGCAGGTCGAGTAGGCGATGATCAGCGACGGTCCGGGATAGGCTTCGGCCTCGGCGATGGCCTTCAGCGTCTGGTTCTTGTCGGCCCCGATGGAGACCGAGGCCACGTAGACGTAGCCGTAGGTCATCGCCATCCGGCCCAGGTCCTTCTTCAGCGTCCTTTTCCCCGCCGCGGCGAACCTGGCCAGGGCGCCGAGCTGGGTGGCCTTGGAGCACTGGCCGCCGGTGTTGGAGTAGAGCTCGGTGTCCATCACCAGGAGGTTCACGTCCTCGCCCATGGCGAGAACATGATCGAGTCCGCCGAAGCCGATGTCGTAGGCCCAGCCGTCGCCGCCGTAGATCCAGATCGAATTCTTGGTGAAGAGATCCCGGGAGGAGGCGATCTGGCGCAGCAGCGCGTTATCCCCCGCCAGCGGCAGCAGTTCCTTCAAACGGTCGCCGTGGGTGCGGGAGAGTTCCGCGCTGTCCATTCCCTCCAGCCATCCCGTCAGGGCCTCCTTGAGCTCTCCCGAGACGCCCCCCGCCAGGGCTTGCCGCACCTGGTCCGCCAGAAGCCGGCGGCGCTGCGAGATCGCCAGGTGATAGCCGTAGCCGAACTCCGCGGCGTCCTCGAAAAGCGAGTTGTTCCAGGCGGGGCCGTGTCCCTGTGCGTTCGCGCAGTAGGGGCTGACCGGGGCAGAGGCGCCCCAGATCGAGCTGCATCCGGTGGCGTTGGCGACCATCATCCTCTCCCCGAAGAGCTGGGTGACCAGCCTGGCGTACGGTGTTTCCCCGCACCCCG
>NZ_JBXKJL010000194.1:0-6334 GCF_056994735.1 Geomonas sp. | reverse complement strand
CAGGAGGGAAGCGGGTGGGCCCGCTGCCTCCCCCTCCTGGCCGCGCTCCTCTTCGTGGTCCATCCGGTGCAGACCCAGGCGGTCACCTACATCATCCAGCGGGTGGCCTCGCTGGCCGCCATGTTCTACCTCCTATCCCTGGTGCTCTACATCAAGGCCCGACTGGCTACCGAATCCCTATCCGCCTCGGGGTCTCCCTCGGCCGGCCAGAGCTCCTCGACTGTGCGGCGCCGGCTGCTGCCGCTCTGCTGCTACCTCGGCGCCCTGGCCGCCGCCGGGCTGGCCATGAAGACCAAGGAAATCGCCTTCACCCTCCCCTTCGTGGTGGCCCTCTACGAGTTCTCCTTCTTCAGGATGACCCTGCGAAAGAAGATCATCTTCCTCCTCCCGGTGGCGCTCACCGTGCTGATCGTGCCGGTCAGCCTGCTGGGCACCGGGAAGTCGCTGGGCGAGCTGATCTCCGACGTGGCCGAAAGAACCCGGGTCGAGACCTCCATCCCCCGGCTCGACTACCTCTTCACCCAGTTCAGGGTGATCGTCACCTACCTGAGGCTCCTGATCTTCCCGGTCAATCAGAACCTCGACTACGACTACCCGGTGTACCACTCCTTCTTCGCGCCGCAGGTCTGCCTCTCCTTCCTCCTGCTGCTCGCCATAGCCGGCCTCGGCGGCTATCTCTATTACAGGTCGAGATCCGCCGCCATGCCCCCGGCACCGGTTTCGCCCGCCTCGCTACATGCCGCGCGTCTGGCCGCCTTCGGCATCGCCTGGTTCTTCATCACCCTTTCGGTGGAATCGAGCTTCATCCCGATCGCCGACGTGATCTTCGAGCATCGCCTCTATCTGCCGTCGGTCGGCGCCTTCCTGGCAATAGCATCCTTCGCCGTCTCTTCCTGCCGCAACGTCGCACCCCGACGGCTAGCCGTCGGCGCCGGCGTGATCATCGCGGTTCTGGCCTCGGCGACCTTCATGCGCAACCAGGTCTGGGGCGACCCCGTGGCCCTGGCGGAGGACGTGGTGCACAAGTCACCGGAGAAGGCGAGGCCCCACTACAACCTGGCCCTGGCCCTGCAGCGCAAGGAGCGGCTGCGCGATGCTTTCCATCAGGCCACACTTTCCAGCAGGCTCGATCCTGCTGCCGCCAAGCCGCACAACATCCTGGGCGTGATCTATGAGCGGCGCGGGATGCACGAGCAGGCCGTAGCCGAACTGAGCGAGGCGGTGCGGCGGGATCCAAGTTACGCGGAGGCGCACGCCAACCTGGGCGAGGCCCTCAGTGCCGCCGGCCGCAAGGATCAGGCCCTGGCCGAGGAGTTCCTGGCCCTGAAGCTAAAGCCGGGGAACCCGGAGACTTACAACAAGATCGGCCTGATCTACGGCGAGACCGGACGGATGGAACAGGCGGTCGCCTTCTTCCGTTCCGCGGCCTGCCTCGACCCGGCCAATTCCGCCTTCGTATTCAACCTGCAGCGGGCGCAGCAGCTGTCGCAGCAGGGGCAGTGACCGCTGGCGCGGCCTCCCGGCCGGCCTTGCTGAATAATCTACGAGATTGTCATCCCCGAATGCCCTTATCGGGTATCCAGATTTCCCGTCGTGTAGGAGCTGGATTCCCGATCAGAATCGCTTCGGGAATGACAGTTTTGGAAGCTGGCGCAGATTGGTACTAATCAGTTTTTTTTGCCCGCAGCACAGTTTCCCCAGACCCTTCCTAACTCCTTCCTGACCTTTCCTGACATCTTCCTGCAGTCGCTCATCGCGCAGTCACTATTTGGCTAGGCTAATTCGATTTAATTGGTATCAGCTAATGTAATAAAAAATCACCAACTGGCTCTGCCCTTTCCGGTCAAGTGGCGGTGTTATGGCTAGAGACGTCGCGTAATGGCCGAAAGCAGATCCGTGAACGCGGTAAAATAAGAAAGTTCTAATCCTTCTTTCAACCTAAGTGTCTCACCACTGGCATAGCCCTCCCCACAAAAGCTCTTAAAATTGCGAAAAATTATCTCAAGAAAATATTAGCGCTTTATAATAATGACGGAAATGTCATTTTTGTGAAGTGCAAATGTAATATTGGGCACTGCTATTGCTGGCGTAAGACAATACCATTTTAATGCGTACGTCTTAAGCAAGCGGAACGCGCAGATGCCAATGAGGAAAGGGGGGAGTAGCTACAGAAGAGGAATGATTAAAAAGAGTTAAGAATGCTAGCAGGAATGGAGTTAACAAAACAAACCCAAAAAGGAGAAGGAAATGAAAAAGCAGACCGTATTGACCGCCGTAACCATCGCGTCCGTGCTGGCCGCATCAACCGCTTTCGCCGCCCTGAACTTCACCGGCACCAACGTAGCCAAAGCCGGTGTCGTCGCCTCCAAACACAACATGAACTCCTACCAGGAGACCACCAAGGACACCGAAGGCCGCGTCTGCGCATTCTGCCATACCCCGCACCACGCCTTGGCTGACAACACCGGCGGCATCGCGGATTACCTCCCGCTGTGGTCCCACGCCCTCACCAGCCAGGTCAACTACAACGCCTACTTCACTCCCACGGTCAAGGTCGGTGGCGACAGGTCCCTCAACGGTGTGACCATCCTCTGCATGAGCTGCCACGACGGCGTGATCGCTGTGGACGAGCACTACAACAACGGCCTCGTCAACAACAAGCTCGATAACGACGGCTTCGGCGGCACTGCGATCGGCCTCAAGGATGCCAACGGCGCAGCCAGCCTCGGCAACGATCACCCGATCGGGTTCAAATATGACGATGCCCTGGCCGCACACCCCGGCGATCTGGCAGACGCCACCGTCCAGTTCAAGGGCGGCACGAAACTCATCGGCGACGGCCTGACCGACGGGTTCTTCACCTGCGCTACCTGCCACGACGTCCACAACAAGGACAACGTAGCGAATTCCCTTCCCGGCGCCACTCGCAACTACTTCCTGCTCGGCGACAACAACAACTCCGACTTCTGCACCACCTGCCACCTCAAGTAAGCTTTTCGGACTGGCACCAGCAGTACGTGTGATGATTACTTACAATGAAAGGAGTTCAAATGTTAAGGAAACTTCTATTGATATTCACCCTGATGTTCGCCGTGCCTGCGCTGGCGAATGCGACGTGGTACATATCAACGTCGACATCAGGTCCTGGGACCATCACCAACGGGGGGCAGGGGCTTAAAGCCTATGCCGACACCGTAGCTTCGGTCGACCTCGTTGTGGCTCCGGGCACCGGTCAGAAAATCTCCTCGGTCCGCATCAACGGCATTGCCGTGCCGGCCGCAGCCGATCCGACCGTCGCCAACACCGTCACCATCACCAAGAAGTCGGCCACGCAGTATGTCGCCGCCTACTTCACGGCGACCAAGTACACCGTCACCCCGTCTCTCACCGGCAGCGGCGCCATCACCCCGGCCTTCACCGGGACCGCCACCAACGCCCTCGAGTACGGGAAGGACTACACCTTCAAGATCTCCCCGAACGCCGGCTACAAGCTGAGCGCGCTGAAGGTCGACGGCGTGGATGTCGCCCTGGCTTCCACCTACACCTTCACCGCCATCTCGGCTAACCACACCCTGGCAGCGACCTTCGTGGTCGACCCCATCGGTAAAGCTTCGGTCACCGCCAGCGGGGCCATGACCGCAGGCCAGACGGTTACCCTGGCCGGTCAGGCAACCGCCAACGAGCCGATCATCAGCTACAGCTTCACCGTGAACGGTGCTCCCGTTGCCGCCCGCAACACCGATCCGAAGGTTGCCGACTTCGTCCCGGCAGCAAACGGCATCTACACCGCCGAGATCACCGCTACCACCGCTTCCACCAGCTACAAATCGACCGTCAATTTCAAAGTTGACGGCTCCGTCGCCGTCTACAACGGCTGCGTTGCCTGCCACGGTGGCAGGGATGCCGCCATTGTCAATGGCTTCACCAACAGCAAGCACTGGAAAAACACCTTCGAGTACGGTTCCGAGTTCACTGGCGGCGAAGTTGCAGGCCAGATCAACCCGAACGAGAGCTGGACGACTAAAGAGAACGGCACCCTCGTCACTTGCTCCGCGAAGTGCCACTTCAAGTCCCAGACCAACGCGGCTGCCTGCACTACCTGCCACGCTACCGGTCAGTTCAGCGGCACCACCCTGGTCAATGCAGCCGCCACCGGCATGGCGGTTGGCGCCACTACCGCCGCCAACACCTGCTTCGTCTGCCACTCCGGCTCCAAGCACGGCGCCACCACCACCAACTTCCTGGCTTCCAGCCACAACACCGGCGCACATGCCAAGCTGTACTACCAGATGGACCAGAAGGCCTGCGTGGCTTGCCACGACGCGCACTCCACCGAGGCTTCCTACGAAGGGTGCAACTCCTGCCACAAGCCGGGTAGCCCCTACAGCATCTACAGCTCCAACATGGTCGGCAAAGCTCCGCACTTCGGCGCTCCCGACACCGAGTTCGGCGCAATCGCTTCCTTCATCACCACCGACGGCGCCACCTGCGCCGATTGCCACGGCCACAACAACGTGATCAACGCCGGCTGGGCCGAAGGCGGCCACGGCGACACCCTGGCAGTACCCTGGAAATCCGATGCCGGCCACACCTGGAACGCTCAGGGCTCCGACGGCGTCAACTTCCAGCAGTCCCCGCAGAAAACCAACTGCATCCGCTGCCACAGCGCTCGCGGCTTCAAGCAGTTCGTAGAGTCGGGCTTCACCAACATCAACCAGGTCAGGCTTGCTGACAACAGCGTCTCCAAGGCCAGCTCCCCGCTGACCTGCGATGCCTGCCACCTCAACCCGGACAACAGGGCTGCTGAAGGCTACGCCGGCAAGGGCCTGCGTCTGGCCAGCTACACCACCGTTTCCCACGGCACCAAGGGTTACGTTGCTCTGTGGGGCTACTCCACCGCCACCATCGCCAAGAAGAAGATCGTGACCTCGATCCAGCTGGGCGACAACCGCAACTCGAACCTCTGCATGCCTTGCCACAGCCAGCGCGCTTCCGGTCAGGAGATCAAGGACCTGTTCGCCGCTCCGGCATTCAAACAGTACTCTGTCGGTTCCGCAATGTACCCGCACGCAGCACAGCCTGCCGCAATCTTCTACGGCAAGGGCGGCTACGAGTTCACCTCCGCCGACGGCTACCAGGACCGCGCACGTCACCAGAGGATCGGTAACTACGTAGCAGGCGGCTCCACCGGCTACAACAACACCGGCATCACCCAGGGTTCCTGCGTCGCCTGCCACATGTCTTCCGACGCTACCCACTCGCTGGAGATCACCGCAGCTTCCTTCACCAACACCTGCTACAAGTGCCACCCGGCCGAGTTCACCCAGGCCGACGTCGACGCCAAGAAAGCCGAGTTCGATGCAGCTGTCAAGGCTCTCGGCGCAATGCTCGTGAAGAAAGGCATCACCAAAGACGGCATCAACCCGCTGCCCGAGCGTACCGCCAAGGACATGAGCCTCGGCACCAAGGACAACGTCGTTGCCGAGAAGAACATCGGTGCCTGGTTCAACTGGTACCTCTTCTCCATCGCCGACAAGGGCGCCTATGCCCACAACCCGTCGTACGCTCGTCGCCTGATCTTTGACTCGATCGACTACCTCGACGACGGCATCATGAACAGCTCTTCCGCCAACACCATCCTTGCCCTGAGCTCCGTGGCACAGGGTAACGTGATCACCGCGGCTGACGCTGCTGCAGCAGCAAGCTTCACCAACGACCCGGGCTGCATGGGCTGCCACTTCGGCACCGCTAACGTCGCCAACGGCGAAGCCATCCCGGGCGTAGAGCAGGCTCCGCACTACAACACCACCGCTGCCAAGGTTCCTGGTCAGACCTTCACCCAGGCACAGTTCGTGGTGCCCGGTACCCAGTGCAACTACTGCCACGGTATCGGCCACGGCACCGACAGCCCGAGCTACAGCTTCTCCACCGCAGCCTTCCCGAACGCTGCTGTAGCCGGCGCGAAACCGAGCCTCGCCACCGAGTACGCCGAGTCCGCACACGGCGACATCAACGGTCTGGCCTGGACCGATTACGACTTCAAGACCAGGACTGACTGCGTAGCCTGCCACACCACCAACGGCTTCGTAACCGCCGTCAACAGCAACTTCACCAACACCGCTGCCTGGGGCACCACCGCCGATACCTCCAAGCAGGTCCTCGGCTGCAACGCCTGCCACAGCAGCACCACCTGGAAGACCAGCATCCGCACCGTCAACGTCGGCTCCCTGGGCGTCATCAGCGCGATCAGCTATGACAACGTAGGCGAGTCCAACGTCTGCATCCCCTGCCACGCTACCCGCGAGAACACCACCACCTACAACGCGGTGGCAGA
>NZ_JBXKJL010000193.1:0-13549 GCF_056994735.1 Geomonas sp. | reverse complement strand
ACGTAGACAACCTGGGGGTCGGCCTGCTGGATGACGATGGTTTGCTGCTCCACCACCACCTTCTGCTCTTTGGTCGTCTTCAGGTTTCCCGCCGTCTGGGCCTTTCTGCGCAGATCCTGGATGGTGTCCATCACGTCCTTGGGCTGCGCCAGGTAGGCGTCGCCCACGCTGGTGGTCAGGTCCAGTTTCTGACTCATGGCCGACAGTACTGAGGGGAAGTTCACCAGTGATTTAACGCTCGGATCCCAGCTCTGCTTTTCCAGGGCCTTGGCCAGGGCATCCCCCTTCAGGTTCTTGTTCTGCTGTACCCATCGATCGGCCTGGACCACCTCAAGAGGATAGGTCGAGGCCATCAGTATCTGCGCGATCAGGTCATCTGGGTACAGGGCGATCGGGGCCAATAGCTGTGCCAGCTCCTCCTGCGACAGTGTCTTCGGCGCGGCGCCACCCTCCTGCTGCCCCATGCAGTAGAGGGGCAGGGAAAGTACCACGGCGATGAAGAGAACCACGGTGCGGATCCAGAATGATTTCCCTTTCATACAAGCTCCTTCGTGGGTGCCGAAAATGGCGACGACCGGAAAATCCGCCTCGTTACCCTGACGCGATGCGGGTTTGGTGACGCGACCTTTGCCTGCCGGCTGATCCGGATTGACTCTTGGTGACTCTGGTCCCATGCAGGCCGAAGCCCGCCATCGAGACCCTTTGATGAAGATGAAGTCGCTATTCAGATCATGAGGGTATGTTAAACGTTCCAAGGGTAACAGAAACCACGCCGGAGGCAAGCGGGGGACGAATCCGGCAGGTGAGCGGCCTGTTCATCAGAAATTTTCTGCCACCTTTCAGCACTGCCGTTTCATTGGATCGCAGGAAGTGGAACACCTGGAAAGAATCAAGCTATCTGTATGGTAAAATTTGCTGAATTGCCCGGTTCGCCGACCTGGCATACGGCGCTGACAACCCGCCATGCAGGAGGGGAAATGGCACGATGGTTCGAAAGATGCGGGGAACTATTCGCGCGATTCTGCCTGCTGGCGATGGCGGCGTGGGCCACTGCGGCCATCTTCTATTCGAATCTGCCGGCTTTGCTGCGACCGTGGATCGCCGGCGCCTTTGCCCTGGGCAGTGTGGTCGCACTCGTTGCCAAGTGGCGCGAACGCCGGGCGCGGCTGGGATTCCTAGCGGCGTTCGCCATCGTGCTGGTCTGGTGGCTGCTCATGCCGCCATCCAACAGCGGGAATTGGCAGCCGGACGTGGCCCTCCTCCCGTGGGCGGAGTTGCGGGGGGACAAGGTGACCATCCACAACATCCGCAACTGCGACTACCGCAGCGAAACCGACTACACCGTCCGCCACTATGACAGGACCTTCGACCTGTCAAAACTGGGCGGCGTCGACCTTTCCCTGATCTACTGGGGCTCCCCGATGATCGCCCACACCATGCTCAGTTTCGACTTCGGCGGTGACGGTATCGTCTGCTTCTCCGTCGAGACCCGCAAGAAAGTGGGCCAGGCATACTCCACCGTCAAGGGATTCTTCCGCCAGTACGAGCTTACCTACGTGGTGGCGGACGAACGTGACCTGATCGGGCTGAGGACCAACTACCGGGGGGAACAGGTCTATCTCTATCGCCTCAAGGCCCCGAAGGAACTCATCCGAAAGGTTTTTCTGGATTACCTGCGGGAGGTGAATTCGTTAAAGGAGCGCCCCCAATGGTACAACGCCCTCACCAGCAACTGCACTACCAACATCCGCCGCCACGTGGCCCCGTTCAATCCTGGTGCGCGCTTCGACTGGAGGATCATCGTTAACGGCTTCATCGACGAAATGCTCTACGAGAGGAAAGCGATCGATACCAGCCTGCCGTTCGCAGAGCTGAAAAAACGCAGTCTCATCAACGAACGGGCGAAAAAGGCTGACAACTCCCCCGCCTTCTCGCAACTGATCCGGGTCGGTCTGCCCCGGTAAGGAGCCAACGCCATGATGCCAAAGACGATTGCCTGTCGTGCGACTGCCCTGCTGCTCTTTTGCTGGCTGCTGCTGACCGGGTGCCGTACCCCGGTAGGGGTCAACACTGTATCGCCGCACGACGCTTATCAGAATGTCACCGCCTCCCCTTTGAACCAGGGAGTACTCACCGAGCAGGCGAAGTACGTGCTGCTGCGGAACGATCTGCAGCACAAATTCGAGAAGGACCCGGCTGCCGCCATCGCCGATCTGCATGAAAAGGCGCTCCACGACGAGCGTCGGGATATCCTCTACGCCCTTGGGGAGCTTTCCTACCTCTACGGCAGTCAACTGGCAGGCAGTTCGGACCTCGTGGATCAGGGGCTTGCGCCCGACTATTTTCTCCTCTCCGCGCTCTATGCCTACTACTTCTTCCTCGATGAACGGCCAGATCCCCGTCCGACCGCGCTCGATCGTCGTGCCCGCGTCGCCCTGGACCTCTACAGCTTCGGGTTATGGCAAGGGCTCGCAACAGGCGAGGACGGCGAGCTGGAACTCGGGGGAGGGACGCGTAAACTTCCGGTGGGGCAGCTGACGATCGCCTTGGATACTGCACGGTTTCCCTGGAAGCTGGAGGATTTCGACAAATTCGAGCCGGCAGGCAAATACGAGGTCCGCGGCGTTTCCGTTATCAACCGGACTCCCGGTATCGGCCTGCCGCTATTGGGGGTGAAAAAGGAGACTGCTGAAGGGAGACAGGTGCTGCCGGTGACCGCACTCCTGAGGATACACGGGAACTTTGCCTCTCTTAGCGCCGGTACGGATACCGCGTCACTGGAACTCTACTCTGCCCAGGACATCACCACGGTACAGATCAACGACCGTGACTTGCCGCTGGAAACCGATACCACCACCCCGATGGCTTACAAGCTCGAAGGCGCGGCAATCTGGAGCCTGGGATTGAGTGCCTTTAGGGGAAGGCAGATCAGTACTCTTCCCAATGGCCTTTATCTGCAGCAGCCCTATCGGCCCGGAAGGATTCCGGTCGTCTTCGTGCACGGCACGGCAAGCAGTCCGGTCTGGTGGATGGAGATGTTCAATACCCTCACTTTCGATCCGCTGATCCGGCAGAAATACCAGTTCTGGTACTTCGTCTACACGAGCAGCGAGCCGGTTCTCATGTCCGCCGCGAACCTGCGGGACGCACTGCGAGACAAATTGGCCACCCTCGACCCGCAGGGGAAAGACCCGGCTCTCCAGCAGATGGTGGTGGTCGGCCACAGTCAGGGTGGACTTCTGACCAAGCTTTGCGCCGTCGATGCCGGTGACAGGCTCGTGCTGACCCTGACCGGGAAGGATATCGATGCCTTGAAGATGTCCGAAGAGAAAAAGGCCCTGGTACGTCATCTGCTGTATATCAAGCCGCTTCCCTTCGTAAAGGAGGTTGTCTTCCTCAGTACGCCTCACCGGGGGAGCTTCCGCAGCAAACGGTGGGTCAGGGACCTGGTCAAGGCGATTGTCAACCTTCCGGCAACGGTGGTCCAGACGACCAGGGGGTATTACGATTATTTCACCGACGACGTCAAAAAGCTGGCGGGGGGGAGAAAATCGATTGTTACCAGCGCCGATAGCCAGTCCCCGGACAATCCCGTGCTCAAGACCCTTGTGGAAATTCCTCTCGCACCGGGGGTGAAGGGGCATTCCATCATCGCGGTTAAAGGGGATGGGGACCCGAAGCTTGGCGACGACGGAGTGGTCAGCTACAGCAGTGCGCACCTGGACGGGATGGCGTCGGAATTGATCGTCCACGGCGATCACTCCAGCCAGCTAAACCCCGTTGCCATCGAAGAGGTGCGGCGGATCCTGCTGGAGCATTTGCGAGCTTCCTATCCGGATGTCGTGGATCAGAAATAACCAGGCAATGAGTTTGGGCTCTGATTTATCATGGCCTTTAAAAAGGAGAATCCTCTATGAAGAAAATCTTGTCTGCATTACTGATGCTGTTCATTTTCAGCGGAGCAGCAATCGCTGGCGGAGGACTCGACAGCTTCCTTAGGAACCTTAACATTCAGGCACAGGCCGACCTGAACGGCTTTTCCGCCAAGCTCAGCGCCCAGTTCGGGGTCCCGGAGGTGCAGGTCCGCGCGGTAATCGGGACCGTGAGGGAACCTGCCGACGCCTTCATGTGCTTGCAACTCGGGCAGTGGACACAGAAACCGACAGACCAGGTCATAAAGGTCTATAAGAGCAACCAGGGCAAAGGGTGGGGAGTAATCGCGAAAAGTATGGGAATAAAACCCGGCTCTGCTGAATTCCATGCTCTGAAGAGCGGAGACCTGGTGTTTGACGGCCAGCCGGCTGCTGGGCAGGGCGAAAGACCGGGCAAGGGAAAAGGCAGGGGGAAAGGCCATAACAAGTGGAACTGATCAGTCTGTAATCGATCGGGGGATCGTGGTAGAGTGCAACGCTTGCCAAGGTTGAAGTCGCGGGTTCGAATCCCGTTACCCGCTCCAAACGAACACAAAGGGTCAGCTCAAAACGCTGGCCCTTTTTTACTGCCTGCTTCATCCATTTCCGTAACCTGCACTCCCCCCTGGTTGATTCCTCTCCTCTGCCTTTCCCGATTTGACAACTGGTTCCTTATGGTTAAAATGGTCGAATATTTAACCAACACAGCTATTTAGGAGGTGGAAGATGTCGCTAATCACATCCGATCCGTTCGACCATAGCTACGAGGAACAGCCCGTTAACGACTTTATCGTCACCCTGAAGTATATTACCGAGAAGCAGAAGAACCACGTTGCCTTTCAAGGCGAGTTACCTGAGTACGTGTCACGAACGGACAAGTTGACCCAGTTGAGCCAGTCTCTCGAAGGCGCCCGTGATGCGGCTTTCGGCCACGATTCGGCGACCCTTGCGGAACAGGACGCCCTCATGGCGGCAGGTAAAAAGGCTCTCAAGTTCAACGCCCATCACGTTGTGCTGCTTTCGCAGCACCGCAACGATCCGAGCATCCTGCACGACGCTGGCTACAATTTCAAGCAACATACCCCGGGGAAAGCGAAGGTGACCCTCCTGGACCTGATGCCGGAGGTTTCAGTGAAACACGGCTCAGTGCCGGAGTCAGTCATGGTCATCGTCAAACGGGCGAAAAGCAAAGCCAGCATAGAGTTGCAGATGACGGAGAACCCCAAGGATGAGCAATCGTGGAGGGGTAGCGGTGAAGGGACGTACAGCAGGTCCCGTATAGAGCTTCGGGGGCTTGAGGCGGCGAAGAAGATGTACTTCAGGGCCAGGTATCACGAGGATGGCGCCACCGGTCGATGGTCTTCCATTGTCAGCATCATCGTTCTTGACCAGTGATGAAATGGAAACCCTAAGGCGGCTGGTGACAAGCCCCAGCCGCCTCTTCCGTTGTCAAGATCAGATAGAAGGTCCTTTCTCCTATGTCACAACCACTCCCCTTAGCGCCCCCTCTGCTTTTCAAGAAAACAGGACCACTTTCCGGTAAATGAGGACCCTTTTTGCGAAAAGCGGTTCCACTTTTTTCTTAATGCCGCCTCGCTTGGCAGGAATCTTCTCCCATATACCGCACAAGCTCGCCAGTTATTGCCCTAACTGTTCCCTTTCCATTCTAATCTGGTCCGATTTCGCCAGGCTCGAGACCTGTTTTCTTCAGATCGTCCACTTTTCCCAAATCGGCCTGCCTATCATGATGACAAAAATCCCGTTTTTTCATAAAGCCGCTGCCCATTCTTGATGATCGAGTCGTCTTTCTGCGGGATCCGGGCCACGTTTAACATAATCCGGACCAATTCCGGCACATCCAGGCCAGTTTCGGCTGGAACCGGACCAGATTAAGCTGGAACCGGACCAGATTAGGCTGGAACCGGACCAGTTTCGTCGAAACCTTGATCTGTTATTGGCAGGGCCTCTCATTTCCGCTTGGCCATTACTCTTCATGGCCCTGACCTCGAAACTCCGTGCGGGCCTTGCTGCCGATGAAAGAAGTCGCAGGGTGTCCTGGCCGAGCACAGCCTCGATGGCTTCGATCACCGTTTCCAGATCTGGCTTTTGGCGAAGGTCCTCCTCGACTCCTTCGAGGATGTTAAACACGAAGTATTCGTCACCCAGCAGCCTGTTGTCGAGGTTCTTTCCGCCGTGAAAGCTCTTGTTGCGTTCCTGGCTGATCATCGAATCCACGAAGTCACCGAACAGTGCTCGTGCCCTTCTGCGGTCGGATGAAGAGAAGGTGGAGAGGATTGGCGATCATTGCCTTGGAGGATGCCACATGATAAACGGCCCCGGTATGTGAATGCGTTCCTTTCGGGATATGGCGCAATCACACCCCAGTTGTCAATTTATCAATGCCTGGAACCATAGTGTTCGTTCTCCGCCCTTTCCGCCAATAACTCAAGAATCTCAAGCACGTCCCCTCCGCGCCCCCCTAACCGCTGCAGCCGACGGCAATGCTTTCAGTCCAACAATTCTCCCGTAGGCCTTTGCCACGCAGCAGGGCTTCCTGGACCCATTCGCGATGATGATCCGCGAAGTCCTCGCAATCGGGAAAACCGCAAAACTCGCGTAGCCCCTTCTGGTCGATAACGCCATAACGCTGAGGCGGGTTCTGGATTTCGTTGTACCCGCTGATTCCGCCGTCCGCGCAT
Organism: Geomonas sp.; assembly: GCF_056994735.1. Classification (NCBI taxonomy): domain Bacteria; kingdom Pseudomonadati; phylum Thermodesulfobacteriota; class Desulfuromonadia; order Geobacterales; family Geobacteraceae; genus Geomonas; species Geomonas sp. The sequence goes on along the minus strand of NZ_JBXKJL010000193.1, from coordinate 6,939 downwards.
TTATCCCTGCTCTGAATACCATGAACCACCACTTTCGGGCTCCCCCCCTCCCACCTCCCCGTCTGTCCCTATCGCAACCGGAGAAGCTGTCGGTAAAGATCTTACCGCAGCCGGGGGGGGGTACCTCGACGAAATCGGCCACGACGCAGCGCAACCAGGCGCCCCCGAGGCGGAAACAATAACATTAAAGACCTGATCCGTTCAGCCGATACCAGCGTGTATCACCCGACGATTTCGATACCGTCACATCTTGAACAAAGACATCGTGTTGTCCCGCCGTTGTTAGGAGCTGCAATGACCATCAAGTCCAAACTTATGCTGAACGCCTGTATCGTCATTTTTGCGGTGGGGGCGGTTTCCGTTACCAGTTTCGTGAGTATGCAGTCCATCAAGGGGAAGCTTGCGTACCTGACGGAAAAGAGCACCCCTTTCCAGATGCGAACCGTGGAATTCCAACGGTCACTCCAAGGGGCGACTGCCGACCTGATAAAGGTGGTTGCCGCCCGTAGCGAGCCGGAATTTGCCGCGGCTAAGCAGGAAGCGGAAAATTCGCTGGACGAGGCAAGGAAGAGCCAGGAGCGGCTGGAGGAAATCTCCGGCGAGAAACTGCAGTCCTCCGGCGATCTGAACGACATCGCCAGAGAACTGTTCTCCACGATGACCGCAAGACTCAGGTCGGAAAAGGAGTCGACGCAGGCCAATGTGCTCATCGTCCAAGGGGCCCGTGAGGCAAATGCCAGGATCCGGGAGCTGGAAGACAAGGTCAAGGCACTGCAGCAGAACAGTTCGGCGGCCTACGCCGGCGCCAACGAGGAGGCGGACAAGACCGCGAAGAAACTCGCAAGCATCGAGACCCTCAAGGGATCCCTGAAAGATATCCAGTACATCCTCATCGACATGCAGCGCCTGCAGAATAAGAAGCAGGTGCAGGAGCGCTATGCGACCGCCATCAGGAAAATCCAGCAAAACGGCAACGTCAGGAATAACAAGCAGATCGGAGGGGGGGTGGCGGCCTTCCATGCCAAGGTGGAGGAACTGATCAAGGTCCAGGCGGAAGGAGGCGATGGCCACCGCCTCGAAACCCTCTTTAAGGAAGCAAACGACGCCCTCGGGAATGTCGGGGAAACCATCGAGGACGAGGTGGACAAATCGCAGTTGGTCAGCGCCGCCATTGCAGCGAAGCTGCCGCGGTACGTGAGCAAGGCCAACATTGCCGTCAGCGTGCTGTCGAACAACTCAGACCTGGTATCCCTGGGCAAGTCCCTGGAGGGGCTCTCGGCGCGGCTGTTTCTTGCGACCACCGAGAAGGAACTCGACGGGGTCGCCGCCGAAATCAACGAACAGTACGGGAAAATAACCGCCGTCGAAAAATCGGTGGCGACCCTGCTGAAAGGCGCCGGTGCAGAGTCGGAACTGAAAATACTGAGAGACGCCGCGGGTTCGCTACGCAGCATCAGGGATACGGTTTTTGCGAAGGAAGGGGTCCTTGCCAAACTGCACCAGAAAATGCAACTGCAGGCTCAGGCGGAAGGCGGTGCGGCAAGGCTGCGTGACATCGTCGCCAGGCAGTCGGTTAAGGGTAAGGAAACGGTTTCGGTGGCTCAAGGTGAACAGGAGAAGGCCATAGGCACCGTCAACCGGACCATCCGCTTCAGCATGACCCTCATTCTTTCCATGGCCATTTGCTCGGCGATTTTCGGCAATCTCATAGGCATGTGGATTTTCCGGAGCATTTCCCGCCCCATGGACCAGTTGATTGCCGCAGCGGAACAGGTGGCGGACGGAAACCTGGCCATCAGCCTCGCTGCGGGCAGCAGGGATGAGGTCGGGCAGGTCCAGACCTCGATGGCGAAGATGGTAGGAAGTATCAGGGATATCGTCGGCAGGATCGGACTGGCAACCAATTCTCTGGCGAGCAGATCAGAGGAGATGGCCGCCACGGCAGGGGTCCTGGAAAACGGCGCGTCGCGCCAGGTGAGCGGGGCAGAGGATTCGGCGGCGGCCATGACCCAGATGTCGGCCACCACTGTGAACATAGCGCAAAACAGCGCCAGAACCGCAGAAGCAGCAGACAGCATGAAAGAGATCGCGGAGCAAGGAAAACGGTCGATGCAGACCACGGTGCAGGATCTTCACGGTTTCGTGGAAACGTTCACGGCAACGGCGGCAAAGGTGAACCAATTGGGAGACCAGTCGGCGCAGATCAACGATATTGTCACCCTCATCCGGGATATCGCCGACCAGACCAACCTGCTGGCGCTGAATGCCGCCATCGAAGCAGCCCGGGCGGGCGATCAAGGGAGGGGATTTGCCATCGTTGCCGACAGCGTGAGGGGACTCGCCGAGCGGACCTCCCATGCCACGGCGGATATTTCCCGCACGGTGAAGGAAATGCAGGAAAGCGTATCCCAAGCCGCAGGACAGATGCACCGCGAGCAGCGGTCAGTCAGCACGATTCTCACCCGAGTCAACACCGACTTGGAAGCCATCGGCCACATCGCACAGTTCGTGGAGCGTGTCACCGACATGGTCCGCCACATCGCGGTCGCGACCGAGGAGCAGTCCGCAACGAGCAGCGAAGTCTCCCGTCACGTCGAGGAGATCGCCCTTCTCACCCGAGAGATGAGCGGTTCGTGTCGCGGCATCCGGGAATCCTCCGACGGGCTTTCCCTGTTGGCCTCCGACCTCAACGGCATGGTCGGGTGGTTCAGGGTGTGAAACGAGCGAAAGGACCGGATCCCCGCCAAAGTCGGAAACATGAGCCCGGGCACGATCAACGAGATGAATCTTTTGCCCGACGTTAGCAACAAAACGAAAGCGAAAAGGAAATTGACATGAACAAGATGTTGGAAAAGTGTTTGTCAGGGGCAATACTGCTGGCTCTTGCCGCGCCTGCCGGTGCCTTTGCTGATGAACAGGCGCTGCAGCTGAAGGTCGACGAACTGACCAAGAAGGTCGAAAAGCTCGAGGATAAAACCCTCAGCAAATGGCTCACCATCGGCGGAGACTTCCGATTTCGCCTGGACAGCCTGAGAGGAGAAACCAAGGCCTACACAGACGTCAACAAGACCTTTACCTTTGCCCAGGATCAGATGAATGCCGGGTTCCTCAACAACCCCGTGGCCTTCGGCCCCCAGGTCGCCGCGTTCCAGGCCTTCGCAAATCAGATGAAGCACACCACCACCTTCTCGGGGGCGCAGGCGTTCCTGCAACAGCCGTCAACCCAGGCAATGCTCGGACCGCAGGGGCTGCAGGCTTTCGCCCAGCAGGTACCCGCCTACAAGCCGAACAACGACACCCTCTACACCAACCGCCTCGGCCTCGATCTGCACGCCAGGGCGACCAAGGACGTGACAGTCAACGTGCGTCTTGTTGCCTACAAGACCTTCGGTTCACAGGACGATTCCGCGGTCACCAACAGCGGCAACACACCGTTCTTCGCGGACAGGGTCGGGGCCTTCGACGGGACCCTGGGCCACATCCCGACTTCCAGCCTTTTGGACGTGGACCGCGCCTATGCCACCTGGTCCAATATCGCGGACCAGCCGGTCTGGTTCTCGGTCGGACGCCGCCCCTCCACGGGTGGAGCACCCTCTAACCTGCGCCTCAACAACGAGCGCCCCGGCAACGGCGGGACCCCCGCGCTTCTGGTGGACTACGCCTTTGACGGCATGACCCTCGGCTGGGCTCCCGACATCGATGCACTCCCGGGCGCCTACGCCAAGGTCTGCTACGGTCGCGGCTTCGAAAGCGGCTTCGAGACACCGAGCAACTCCCTAAACGACACGGACATGCTCGGCATCGCCGTCATCCCGATCGACACCGACCCGCTGCGTGTCTGGCTGCAGTGGAACCGCGGCTTCAACATCTTCGACTTCCCGACCATGAAGGGGACCGCCTTCGGCGATACCGCCCCGTCAGTCCAGTTGGGCGACATCGACTGGTACGGCGCAGGCGCCATGAGTACCATCAAAAACGTCGGCCCGGGTACACTGAACTTCTTCGGGGATGTCGGTATGAGCGTCACACACCCGAACCAAAAAGTCTCGGCAAACGCCGGCTTCGAGGGGCTCATGACCGGCCAATTCTTCAACCCGGAGGCCCCGACCAGCAAGACCGGCTATGCAGGTTACATAGGTGCCCGTTACGACTACGCGCCGACCACAACAAAGCTCGGCCTGGAATACAACCACGGCTCCAAGAACTGGATCACCTTCGCACCAGCAGCCGATGACATGTGGACCTCCAAGCTCGGGACTCGCGGCAACGTTTACGAAGCATACCTGATCCAGGATTTGAACCTGAAGCCGATCTCATCCTACCTCTCCAAGGCGTTCATCAGGGTCGGCTACCAGTATTACGACTTCGAATACACCGGGAGCAACAACTGGGTGGGTGCGCCGGTGAAGATCGCCGACGTGAAAGCGACCGACATGATGCTCCTCACCCCGCTGAAAGAAGCCCAGGACATCTACGCCACCTTCGAGGTCAAGTTCTAACGGTAAGGGGGAGGGGCTGCGTGCCCCTCTCCGCCCTTCAGGACCCCCGACGGTCCGAAAAAAACAGGAGAAGACAAATGAAAAAAACCGTATTTTTCGCGGCAGTACTGGCAATCGTAGCGGCTTCACTTTTCGGGTTCAGCCCTGCCGCGCAGGCGGACGAGATCAAGTTCGTCGGCGTGATCGCCAAGATCGAGATCGCCGGCAAGGACGCGAAGAGCGCGACCGCCTCGCTCAAGGACAATAAGACCGGGGAGATCATCGTCATCACGGTGAACGACGACCTCACCTTGGACAAATTCAAGGATCACCGGATCGTCGAGGGGGACGAGATCCGCTGCAAGTACGAGGTGACCGACGGCAAGAATCTATCCAAGCTGTTCCGTAAGACTGCAGGATGCTAGTCGGGGCGTTTTTACCGTTACGAAAGGGAAACCTGCCTTTTGGGCGGGGAACCGCCCAGATATCGAGAGGTATTACATGAAATCAGTTCGCCTTCTTTCCGCACTCCTCGGTGTCGCCGTGGTGGCAACGACGTCGATCGCAAGAGAGCACCCGGGTAAAGGGTCACTAGAGAAAAGCGGCTACCATGGGCCCGAAAGCTGCGAGGTGTGCCATCCCGGAACCGCGTCGGCGTTTCTCGATACGGTGCATTGGAAACACGCCTCCAGGGTCACCAACGTCGAGGGGGTGGACCCAAGCCAAGAGTACGGCATGAAGAACCGCAACTACGTCATGTGCAACGGCAACGACATCGTGAACAACCTGAAGGAGATTCCGAAGAACCCGGAGACTGGAAAGACCAAGTTCAGCGGCTGCAACTCCTGCCACCCGGGTAACCACTTGAGCGACGTCGGCAGCACCGGTGCGGAGGCCGAAAAGGCGATCGACTGTCTGGTCTGTCACTCAAGCGATTACGACTTCGGTAAGCGCAAGGCGTTCAAGGACGACAAAGGGCGCGTCGTCATGGGGCAGGACCGCAGCACCAAGGCGGCGCTCGCCATCAGTAAACCGATGGTGAAGAACTGCATGGTCTGCCATGAGGCGGCAGGTGGCGGGCCCCTCATCAAGCGCGGCTTCACCTTTACCAAGGACACCGACGTCCATGCCGCCAAAGGCATGGTCTGTGTCGACTGTCACCAGACGAAAAAGCACCGGATGCCGACCGGACTGGACCCGAACAACTGGGCAAGCGACGGTCTCCTGATATCCTGCGCGGACAGTGCATGCCACGGCCTCAAACCGCACAAGGATGCCGATCTGAACCGCCACACGGCACGCATCGCCTGCCAGACCTGCCACATCCCCCGCACCGGCGGGGCGTTTGCCAAGGACTTCACGGTCTGGGAGCAGAGCGAGAACAAATTCTTTGAGCCGACCACGCTCAAGAAAGAGGCGAACGAGACGACTCCCGTCTACGCTTGGTACAACGGAACGGTACAGAATACCCCGCACTTCATAGGTCCCAAGGGAAGCAAAAATGACCTAAAGAGCAAGATAACCCCCTTCAAGATCTTCCAGGGCAAGGCCTACTACGACAAAGAGAACGGCCAGCTCCTTTCCATGGATTTCGCCCCGCCGATGTCCACCGGCGACACTCGAGCCGGCGTTGCATCCGCCGCTCGTACCCTTAAGATGAAAGATCCGGAGACCGTGGCCAAAAACGCCGTTGCCGGTTGGCAGACCATCTACTTCGGGAGCAACCACCTGGTGACAAAAACCAAGGCATTCAATTGCGCCAACTGTCACGCACCAAACGGCGTACTGAATCTCAAAGATTTGGGGTATAGCGTGGAAGACATCCTGAAACTCACCAGCCCGGAGCTCTATATGAAGAAACTTGCGGATAGACAGAAGGAAGAATGGTAGGAAAAAATAGATGCCGTTACGCCAGCCATGGCGCCGTAGAGCCATGGCTGGGTCCGGAGAAGCTACGTACCGGACCGACTCCGGCGAATTCCGGTCTCTTGCCGGCAGGTATCCCCTGACAGAGGACTCACCACCCCATCGCCCGGCAGACGGGAACCTCGTTCCCAAGCTCCGGCTTGGGAACGGGATGACCCCGCGAAGCTCCAGCTTCGCTACCGCTGCCCCCTTCCCGACTTCCCTCGAGGTTTCGGGTCGGACCAAACCAACCCCTCGATTTTGCTTACATAATCATCCCAGAAATAACCATTTTCAGGGCTTAGAGTGGTGTTTTTGACCTCAAAAACGGCATTGTAAGGCGCAGGCTCCTCTCTGAGTACGCATCGGCAAAGGTCTTCCCGTTCGATTCTTCGTCCAGCCGCCTTTACACCTAGTCTGGCCTTGATGTCTTCCACATAACCGCTGCAGCCGACGGCTGATCCGCGAAGTCCTCGCAATCGGGAAAACCGCAAAACTCGCGTAGCCCCTTCTGGTCGATAACGCCATAAGGGGTGCTACGGAGGGTCAGGTCTGG
>NZ_JBXKJL010000192.1:0-1099 GCF_056994735.1 Geomonas sp. | reverse complement strand
GCCGGCTTGAGCAACTCATCGCCACCGGCCGTCTCAAAAGCCGCGACAAGATCCTGGAGCGTGTGGGGCGGCTGACCGGCCGCTATCCCAAGGCCCGACCGTTCGTGACGATCACGGTCAGTAAAGCAAAACGTGCTCAACTGAGCTGGACGTGGAACGTGGCCAAGTTCAAGGCGGCCTTGTCCCGCGACGGGGCCTATCTGCTTCGGAGCAACCAATCGGGCTGGTCGGCCGAGCCGCTCTGGGACACCTATATGCAATTGACGGTTGTGGAGCACGCGTTCCGGGTGCTCAAAAGCGAATTGCTCCTTCGCCCTGTCTGGCATCACTATAGCGGGCGGACTCAGGCCCACGTGATGGTCTGCGTCCTGGCCTACGCCCTTTGGAAGACCTTGGATCACCTGTCGAAGCAGACAGGGTTGGAAACGGAGATCCGCAAACCTGATCGGCTCCGGCCCAACGCGTCACCCAAGCCCCGGCCCATGACGCCGGAGGTCATCCTCCGGACGTTGGGCAGCCTCCAAATCGGCGACATCCTGCTGGAGACGACCGACGGCCGGACGCTGGCCCTACGCCGGGTCGCCCGCCCAGGCGCTGAGCAAGCCAAGATCCTGACGGCCTTGAAGCTCAACCTCCCCGAGCGGCTGACTCCCGATCGCGAAATGTAGTGAAGACCTGGACCTCTCCCGTCTCGATTTCCCTGGGAAATCGAATTGTTCACACCACCCGTTGCGCAACCTAGGCTAAGAGGACGAAGTGACCGGGAGAAGCTTTGTGCTGGATGGCTCGAAGGCTCTGCACGTGGCCGTGACGCAGGCCCGGGGCCAGAACGCGGTGATCCGGCAGTGCTAGGTGCACCAGAAGCGGAGCATCAAGGCACACGTCCCCGAGAAACACTGGCCCGAGCTGGAGCGGCTTTCAAGGCTTTGGAGGCCTGGATCCGAGGACAGAGGCTGGAATCGAACGCGACGTGGTGTGAGAATGGGTCGGAGGAACCGCCCCCCTTCTCAACCATGGAAGGGATATGTTCACATTTATGATTGGGATCATGCTTGGTCAAGGGTCGGTTCTACAGTGGCAGAAGTTTGCGAGGGTATCT
>NZ_JBXKJL010000191.1:0-1579 GCF_056994735.1 Geomonas sp. | reverse complement strand
CGCTGCTTCGACCGGGGGTGTAGTTGAAGACTCCCGGGGGAAGCCCCGCCTCCCGGAAGAGCTCGACCAGCTGCCAGCCGATCACCGAGGTCAGCCCCGAGGGTTTGAAGACGACGCAGTTCCCGGTGACTACCGCCGCCGAGGCCATCCCCATACTGATGGCCAGGGGGAAGTTCCACGGGGAGATAACTGCGGCAACACCCCTTGATTCGTAGAAGTAGTGATTCAGTTCCCCCGGCACATGCCCTACCCTGCGCGGTTCTCCCAGCCGGACCATCTCCCGGGCGTAGTATTCGAGGAAGTCGATAGCCTCGGTGACATCGGCATAAGCCTGGTCCCACTGCTTGCCGATTTCCAGCACCTGCCAGCTCGCGAGATCGAAGATCCTCTGTCGAGCAGCGGCCGCAGCCTTGACCAGGTAGCCTGCCCTCACTTGGGGATCGGTATCGCGCCATGCCGGGTAGGCAGCCTTGGCGGCCGCGATGGCCTCGCCAACCTCCTTCGTGCCGGCCTGGCAGACAACACCGACTGTCTCGGACGGGTCGGCGGGATTCAAGGAGGCGATGGTGTCGCCGGTCTGGATCTCTTTTCCGTTGATGAAGAGGGGGTAGGTGCGGCCAAATCGCTTTCGTACCTGGGCGATCTCTTTCGGAAACCCTGCCCGGAAATCGGCCCTGGTGAAATCCACCATCGGCTCATTGTCGAAAGGTGCCAACCCTCCCGCCCCCTTCCCCGCCTGTCTTGGCTTGGCGGCGATCGCGTCTCTCTCCCGCTCGGCCTTCACAGCCGGGTCCTCCAGCAGCTTCTCGATCTCGGCCTCCTCCGCGAAGCTTTGCCGCAGGAATGACTCGTTCGCCGTGTTCTCCAGAAGTCGCCGCACCAGGTATCCCATCCCGGGAACCAAGTCCCCGTACGGGCAGTACAGCCGGATGCGGCCGGCGACCTTCAGTATTCCTTTCCGAACCGGCTCCGCCATCCCGTAGAGTACCTGGAACTCGTAGCGCTCATCCGGCACCTTCAACTGGGCGGCCAGCTCCATTACGGCTGAAATCGAGCGGATGTTGTGGGAGGCACAGGCGAAGTGGCAGACGCCATGATTCTCGAGGATCATCCTCGACAGGCGCTCGAAAGCGGCATCGGTCTCGGCCTTGATGGTCCAGACCGGGATCTCCCAGCCGCTCTGTTTGGCCCTGACCGTCTCGTAATCCCAGTAGGCCCCTTTCACCAGGCGGATCGAAATCCGCAGATCGTTGGTCTTTGCCCAATTCAGTAAATCCTCGAGGTCGCGGTCCGTATCCTTGAGATAGGCCTGGAGCACCAGGCCCAGGTGAGGATAGTTGCGGTATTCGAGTTTCAGCCTGCGGTAGAGCTCTAAGGTGATGTCCTTATGCCGGTAGCTCTCCATGTCGATACAGAGGAAGGCATTCATCTCAACCGCCTTGCTCGCGATCCGACGCAGCCGGGCCAGGATCGCGGTCACCGAGCCTTCGAAGTCCTGGGGATTGGCCAGGCAGAAGAGCGCGGTAGGCTTCACGGCGATGTTGACCTTGGGAGCATGCCCCCAGTCCAGCTTCGACTC
>NZ_JBXKJL010000190.1:0-1289 GCF_056994735.1 Geomonas sp. | reverse complement strand
CTCACACGGGACTGCCGAGAGAAACTCGGAGGAAGGTGGGGACGACGTCAAGTCAGCATGGCCCTTACGTCCTGGGCTACACCCACGCTACAATGGCCGGTACAACGGGCGGCGAAACCGCGAGGTGGAGCGAATCCCTTAAAGCCGGTCTCAGTTCGGATTGTAGGCTGCAACTCGCCTACATGAAGCCGGAGTTGCTAGTAACCGCCGGTCAGCATACGGCGGTGAATATGTTCCCGGGGCTTGTACACACCGCCCGTCACGTCATGAAAGCTGGCAACACCCGAAGCCGGTGGGCCAACCCGCAAGGGAGGCAGCCGTCGAAGGTGGGGTCGGTGATTGGGACGAAGTCGTAACAAGGTAGCCGTACCGGAAGGTGCGGCTGGATCACCTCCTTTCTAGGGAGATCCGAGTCAGGACCATTACGGTGAGGTCCTGGCGTTGATGGCTCCCAGGTTGATCGCCCGATCGTTCGCACCTCTAGCTCGAGTGGGGTGCGCCGGCGCAAGCCGGAGATCGACAAGCGACTCGGCGAGACACCGTACCGGGCACGATCAGTCGGCCCTGTTCCTACCACTCTTCAAGGGTTATGGTGCGGCGGCCCTGCCTGTCCGGTGAGGCTGGCACCCAGGGCGCATAGCTCAGTTGGTTAGAGCGCGGCCCTGATAAGGCCGAGGTCCCTGGTTCGAGTCCAGGTGCGCCCACCACTCCGCACCCATGAGCACGGGGACGTAGCTCAGCTGGAAGAGCATCTCCTTTGCAAGGAGAGGGTCAGGAGTTCGAGTCTCCTCGTCTCCACCACCTTCCGGTCCAGGCAACTGGCATCGAAATTGAATAGCTCGGGCCCAACCCGGGACGACCTTCGGGTCCCACACCGCGATGAAACCACGACGGTTCGCAGGCTGGCCCTCCGAACCGTCGTACCGCGTCCGGGGCCACCATGCGGGATCCCCTGATCCGTGCGCTCCACCGGAGCCCACCGACCAGCGGAGACGCTGGGACGACGGGGAGCCAGGCTCCACGTCGCCGAACCGCCTCGGCGGTGCACCTTAACAACTGGATAGATGACGGCAGTAAAGAAGATCGAAGGCCGTCGATCGCAAGATCGATGGTCCGAGGATCATGATTTCGCCGTGAAATCAAGGAGAACCCCGATCACGATCCCGTCCCGCACTGACCGCCTGGTCAGATGCTGGCGGAGGTCAAGCTACACAGGGCACGGGGTGGATGCCTTGGCGCCAAGAGCCGATGAAGGACGTGGCAGGCTGCGTTAAGCCCCGGGGAGTCGC
>NZ_JBXKJL010000189.1:0-1791 GCF_056994735.1 Geomonas sp. | reverse complement strand
TCCAGGGTCACCAGCGCCAGCAGCGCCTGCCCCGGCTGCACGTAGTTCCCGGCCTCCACGGTCCTTCTGGTCACGTAGCCGTCGGTCGGCGCCACGATGCGCACGTAGGAGAGGTTGAGGGCCGCCGTCTCCAGCTCCCCCTGCCTCTGGGCTATCCGGGCATCCTTGGAGCCGCCGGTGGTCAAGCCCAGCACCGCCTTGGCCCGCTGCTCCCCCTGCTGCGCCTCGCGGAGCTGCATCTCGGCCATAGTTCTCGCCGTCTGCAGTTTTTCCAGCTGCTCGCGGGGTACCACTTCCTTGGCGTAGAGCTTCTCGCCGCGGCGCAGGTCGATGCTGGCCTGCTCCAGCCTGGCCTTGGCGAGCCCGACGCTGGCATTGGCGCTCTGCACCTGGGCATACTCCCCGGAGGTCTCGTTCCTGGCCATCTCCAGTGAAGCCGTGGCGGTCCTGACCCGGGCGCGGTAGTCGGAATCGTCGAGCTCCAACAACAGGTCGCCCTTGTGGACGAACTGGTTGTCGGTCACCGCCACCCTCTTCACCAGGGCAGGTATCCTGCTGGAGACGTTGTGGATATGGGACTCGATGAAGGCGTCGTCGGTCTCGATATGGGTCTTGCCTCGCACCCATTGCCGCAGGCCGAAAACGGTCGCGAACACCAGGATGATGACGAGGATGATGCCGCCGCGCTTTCTCTTGCTCATGCCGGAGCGGGATGCTTTCGGCTCTTCCGGCGTTGTCTCTATCTGTGTTTCTTCAGCCATGATTTCCTCAACTTCAGCGCGGATCAGGGTCCGGGCAAGCAGTCGTTGCTGCTGTTCCTGCTCCGATCTCGACATTGTCTATTCTTTAATTACCCAATCCGTGTCTCGATCCGCCTCTCAAAGGCTTCCCGTTGCCCTCTTCACTCTCGCCGCCGCGACCTGGTAATCGAAGACGCTCTGGTAGTAGTCGGTGCGGGTCTGGGTCAGCAGCGTCTGGGCGTCGACGACGTCGGTGGCGGTGCCGACCTTTTCGGCGTAGCGGTCCTTGTTGATGCGGAGGTTTTCCATCCCCTGGGTGATGGCCTCTTCCGCGACCTTGATCCTCGCCGCAGCCACCTGCAGGTCATTCCGGGCCGTAGCCAGCTCCAGCCTCACCTTGTCTTCCAGGTCCCGCAACCTCTCCTCGTCCCGGCTTCTGGCCTGGACCGCCTGGCGGAGCCGGTGGGTCTTGGCCCCCCCGTCGAAGAGGTTGACCTTGACCCCCAGCGTGGCGTACATGATGGCCTGTTCCCGGACGAAACTGTTCTGTACGTAGTCCAGGCCCAGTTTCGCGAAGAGTTCAGGGTAGTAGCTGGTTTTGGCCTCCTTCACGGAGTAATCGCTTGCCGTCACCGCATTTCTGAGGGCGGCAAGCTCCGTGCGCCTGGTGAGGTCGGGCGCGGCCTCGTTAGCGGCCGGGAGCGGGGCGATGGTATCCTCCTGCAACTGGCCCCTGACGTTCGGGGGCTCCCCCACCAGGTAGTTCAGCTGGAGCCAGCCGTTCTCCACCGCGTTCCTGGCGCTCAGCAGCCTCTGCCTGCCGTTCGCCACCCGCACCTGCGCCTGGAGGAGGTCGTTTCTGGTCACCACTCCCTCGTCAAAGAGGGCCTGTGCGGTCTTGAGATGGGAGGTCATGGAAAGGAGCTCATCGTTGGCCGCTGTGACCACTTTCTCGGCTTCCAGGATGCCGTAATAGGCGCGGACCACCTGGAGGAAGAGATCCTGCTCCGAGGCTGCGTAGCTGTTCTTGGCCGCTTCCGCCTGCATGCGT
>NZ_JBXKJL010000188.1:0-5214 GCF_056994735.1 Geomonas sp. | reverse complement strand
GGCCTTCTGGTCAGCGTCTGGGTTACGCGCTACCTCGGCCCGGAGCAGTTCGGGCTTCTTAGCTACGCCACCACCTTCGTCATGCTCTTTTCCTCGCTGGCCCTTTTGGGCCTCGATTTCATCGTGGTGCGCAACCTGGTGCGGGACCCGTCCAGCCGCGACGAAACCCTCGGCACCGCCTTCGCCCTCAAGTTGTTAGCAGGCGTGGCGGCATCGATGCTGGCACTTTTGGCGATTTCACTGTTACGCCCGGCGGATCAGCTTACCCGGTTACTGGTGGGCATCACCACCATCGGCACCATCTTCCAGGCCTTCGGCACCTTCGAATTCTGGTTCCAGTCACAGGTCCAATCGAAGTACGCCGCCTATGCGCGCAGTTCCTCCTATCTCGTCGTCTGCGCCATAAAGGTGGTGCTGATCGCTCGCCACGCCCCGCTCGTGGCCTTCGCCTGGACCGGACTGGCCGACGTGGTGCTCGGGTCACTGGGAATGGCGATGGCCTACCGCATATACGGCCACCGGATCAAGGACTGGCATGCGACGGTGGCCATGGCTAGGCAGTTGCTCAGGGACAGCTGGCCCCTGATCTTCACCGACATGGTGATCCTGATCTACATGCGGGTCGACAAGATCATGATCGGTGATCTGGCCGGCAACAGGGAATTGGGGATCTATGCCGTGGCAGCCATGCTGGCTGAAGCGCTGTACTTCATCCCCACCGCGGTTGCCTCCTCCGCCTATCCGAGCATCGTGGAAGCGAAGGAGTCCGGCGAGGAGTTCTTCTATCAGCGACTGCAGCAGTTTTACAACCTGATGGCGCTTTTGGCCTACGCCGTGGCCGTGCCGGTCACCCTTTTCGCCGGTTGGGGGATACCGCTCCTCTTCGGCGATTCCTACGGCAGGGCGGGAGGCATGCTGGTCGGTCTGGTCTGGGCTGGGATGTTCATCAACCTCACCATGGCGCGCAACTACTACCTCACGGCCATGAACTGGACCCGGCTGCACTTCCTGACCGACTTCCTCGGCTGCCTGCTCAACGTCTCGCTCAACTTATTCATGATTCCCCGCTACGGCGGCATGGGGGCCGTCTTTGCCTCCTGCCTCTCGTACTGGTTCGCCGTCCACGGAACATGCTTCATTTTCAGGCCCCTTCGCAGGACGGGGCTGATGCTGACCCGGGCCATGCTCTACCCCAAGGCCTGGTGATCGACGAGGACCTATAACCGTTGAGGGAACTGGCCCAGAAATTGGAGATTCTTCTCCTGGAGTTCGTCCGCTCGCCGAAAGCCGCCTCTGAGCTGATCGGGCGGCTGCTGCTGCAGAAATTCTCCACCGGACAGGTGGAGAAGGTGCGGCAGATCACCCGGCGGACCCCCCTCATCCTCCAGGTGGAGGGGACCAATGTCTGCAACGCGGCCTGTGTCTTTTGCGCCAACTGCCACATGCAGAGGTCCAAAGGCGTGATGCCCCTTCCCCTGTTCGAGCGGATCGTGGAAAGCTATGCCGGGATGGGAGGGGGCCCGGTGTCACTCACCCCCGTGATCGGTGAGGCGCTGCTGGATCCTCACCTGCTGGAGCGGTTGGACATCCTGGAGGCGAACCCGGCCATCACCCAGGTTTCGCTCACCACCAATGGGATCTCCCTGGAAAAGTATTCCGACCGGGAGGTCTGCCGCCTGCTCGAGTCGCTCTACTGCGTCCAGGTAAGTGTCGGCGGCCTCGATGCGCAGACGTACCGCACGATGTTCGGGGTCGACCGGTTTTCGCAGGTGGAGCGGGCGATGGAGCGGCTGCTGCGACTGAACGCCACCATATCGAATCCGGCAGCCATCACCTTCGCGTTCCGCACCAATGACCGCAAATTCGAGTCCCGCTACCGGGAGACCCTCGACCGTTTCCGCCGTGCCGGTGCCTTCGTCAGCCACATCTGGACCTACGCCAACTATGCGGGATTGGTCAAGGATGACGCGGAACGAAACCTGGTGGTGATGAAGAGCGGACGGCAAAAGCGCCAACCGTGCCTCTATGCCAGCGTAGCCATGAGCATCTGCTGGGACGGCACCATAACTGCCTGCGGTTGCGCCGATTATGAAGGAACCCGACTGACGCTGGGCGACGCTTCCGCCGAGACGCTCTCAGCCATCTGGTCGGGCAAGAAGCGCTCCGGACTCATCGACTCCTTTCTGGCGGGGAACCCTCCTCCGGTTTGCAGGAGTTGCTCGGCCTACCAGGCGGACGCCACCTTCGCCCTTCCCTACTTCAAGAAGGTCGAGCCGCACCGTCCACTCCCCCTGGAGTTCTACCACCAGGTGTGGGGCGGCTAGCCCCCCTGGCCATAGCCACACGAGGAATGAAGATGATCGCGTCGTTGCTGCGATACCTGACATGCAAAAAGGCAAAGCTGGTCTTCAACGACCTCTCCAGGGTCACTCCGGTCAGCACCATATTCGGCTTGGACCGCGGAACCCCCATCGACCGCTACTATGTCGAGAGCTTCCTGGAGAAAACAAGTCCCCTGATCCGGGGACGGGTGCTGGAGATCGGGGACAGCTCCTATAGCCGGCGCTTCGGCGGCGGAAGGGTCGAAAGCTACGAGGTGCTGCATGCCACCAGCGACAACCGGGCGGCCACCATCATCGGCGACCTGACCGACTGCTCGACCTTGCCGGCCGATGCCGTCGATTGCTTTATCTGCACCCAGACCTTCAACTTCATCTTCGACGTCCAGAAGGCCATAGCGGGGGCCCACTACCTGCTGAAGCCGGGGGGCGTGCTCTTGGCCACCGTGGCCGGCATCAGCCAGATCAGCCGCTACGACATGGATCGCTGGGGAGACTACTGGCGCTTTACCACCGCCTCGGTGAAGAGGCTCTTCGAGCCGGTCTTTTCAGGCGGCGTCGAGGTGCGAAGTTTCGGAAACGCCCTGGCGAGCTGCGCCTTTCTACAGGGGGTCGCGGTCGAGGATCTGCCGGACCGGTCGCTTCTCGCGGAGAACGCGGAGGAGTACCAGCTGATCATCACCATCGTCGCCAGAAAGGGCCTTTGATGCTCCTCTCCCTGGCACAGAAAGGGGTCCAGGCGGTACGGACGGTCAAGAACAGCGTGCTGAACATGATCGATCCCCCCGTGGTGGTGCTGATTTATCACCGGGTGACCACGCTGGTCGCCGACCCCCAGATGCTGGCGGTCAGTCCCGAAAACTTCCGGGCACAGCTCAAGTACCTGAAAGAGAACTTCAACGTGGTGCGCTTCGAGGATGATTGGTCCGGGACCGGCAAGCCCGCCGTGGCGATAACCTTCGACGACGGATACGCGGACAACGCGCTGGAGGCCCTGCCGATCATCGAGGAGGTGGGGGTACCGGCCACCTTCTTTGTCGCCACCGGGACCATCGGGACCCCCCAGGAGTTCTGGTGGGATGAACTGGAGGCCCTGATCCTGGGGGAGGGCAGCTTCCCGGACAGCTTCCGGCTCGCCGACGGCAGCTTCTGCCGATCATGGCCCACCGCCGGACAAAACGAGCGCGAGGAGTTTTACTCCCAGCTCCAGCCCCTGATGAAAGGGGTCGACGCCCGCCGCCGCGGCGACTGGCTCAGGCAGTTGCGGGAATGGGCCGGCGCCGGATCAGCCGGGAGAGAGTCGCATCGGGCACTGTCTCTTCCGGAGCTGCGCTGGCTGGGGGCCAGCAGGTGGGTCACCATCGGCGCCCATACCATCACCCACAGCTCGCTCGGCTCCCTGCCGGTGGCCGAACAGCGCGAGGAAATCGTCGGATCCAGAAGGGCGCTGGAAAGCTGGCTGGGGCGGGAGGTAACGGTCTTCTCCTACCCCTTCGGGACCCGGAGGGACTTCACGGCCGAGACGGTAACGCTCTGCAAGGAGGGGGGATTCGCCAAGACCGCGGCCAACTTTCCGGGTCAGGCGCACCGGTGGACCGATCGTCACCTGATCCCGCGCCAGCTGGTCCGCAATTGGGATCTCCCGACCTTTGTACGGCAAATGGAAAGATTCCGGGTGCTATGAAAGTTTTGCAGCTCAATACCTTTGACGAAGGAGGTGGGGCGGCCCGCGCGGCCCAGCGCCTCCACAGGGGACTGCAGGCAATCGGCTGCGAGTCGCGGATGCTGGTCCAGTTCAAGCTCGGCGAAGATGCCACGGTGATGGCGGCGCCGGGCGCCGCCGCCAGGATGTCCGCCAGGCTGCGCCCCCACCTCGACGCGCTGCCGGTCCGGTTTTATCCGCACCGGCCGGTATCGAGTTTCACGCCGGCCCTGCTGCCGGACAGGCTGGCCGACCGCGTGGACGAACTGGGGCCGGATGTCGTCCACCTTCACTGGGTGGCCGCGGGATTCATGCAACTGGAGACGCTGCGCCGGATCGGCAAGCCGGTGATCTGGACCCTGCACGATTCATGGGCGTTCACCGGCGGCTGCCACGTTCCTTTTGGCTGCGTGGGCTACCGCCACTCTTGCGGCGCCTGTCCCGTACTCGGTTCCGCACGGGAGCAGGATCTCTCCCGCTGGATCTGGGGGCGCAAGGAGAAGGCCTGGAGGGATCTCCCGATCACGGTGGTGACCCCCAGCCGGTGGCTGGCGAGTTGCGCCGCCTCCAGCTCGCTGTTTCAGGACAAGCGGATCGAGGTGATCCCGAACGGCCTGGACCTTCAGCGCTTCCAGCCGGGGGACAAGGAAAAGGCCCGGCGGGCGCTCGGCTTGCCCCTTAACAAGAAACTCCTCCTCTTCGGCGGCATCGTGGGGACCCGGGTGCCGAACAAGGGCTTCCACCTGCTAAGAACCGCCCTGGGGCAGTTGGCCAGGAAAGGGTGGCGGGAACAGGCCGAGCTGGTGGTGCTCGGCTCGTCCCGGCCAGAGGCTCCCCAGGATGAGCCGTTGAAGGTCAACTACCTTGGCCACAGCGATGATGACGCCCTGATCGCTTCGGCCTATGCGGCCGCGGATGTCTTTGTGGCGCCGTCGCTGTTGGAGAATCTTCCCAACACCATCATGGAAGCGATGGGCTGCGGCACCCCCTGCGTCGCCTTTGACCAGGGGGGGGTCCCGGACTTGATAGACCATCAGCAAAACGGTTATCTGGCGCTCCCGTATCTGCCGGAGGACCTGGCGGAAGGGATCAGTTGGGTGCTTGGCGACGAGCAACGAAGGCAAAAACTGTCGACCGGGGCCCGGCGGAAGATCGAGGAAGGGTTCGGACAGA
>NZ_JBXKJL010000187.1:0-15795 GCF_056994735.1 Geomonas sp. | reverse complement strand
TCCTTCAGGAAGGTACGCTGATCGAACTCGGCTCCACGGTAGAAAAGGTAAAAAAGGAGGTGGTAGCCTCCGTCTCCGCTCATCAGGTGCCGCTCGACCACGCCGCGCAGCGGGGAGGCTTCCAGCCGTGAAACAGCCTCCAGCGATGAAACCGGGGTGGCCCCTTTCAGTGACTGAAGACCCGAGACAACAGGGTCGAATGACTCGGCGGCAAAGCCGTTTCTCTCCAACGCCCGCCGAAGTTCCTCCCCCGGGTCCTCATCGCCCATCAGTGCCTTGATCCTTGCCAGCACCCCGACCTGCATGTCCCTGCCGTTTATCACCTGCTCCAGCGATGAATATCCAGCCAGCCGGCGTTTATCCTGATACCCCTGAAGGAGTGCTTCAACCTTCGCCCCCCGGGAGATGACGTCATCCAGCTCTTTCCCCTCAACCGCGACCAGCATCTGCTTCGGGGAGAGGCTCAGATGCTTCTCTATTTTCTCCTGGGTCAGGAAGGCTTCCGAAAGCCTCGGCTGGAGATTTTTGACCTCTCCCTCGAACCCGATGAAGAACGATGCCACCAGGAGGCCGGCAAGGACCAGCAACGAGAGGAGAGCATTCATGAGGGGGCGCCGCCGCGCAATTCGCCATACCCGCCCCAGCCCGAAACCGGGCAAGGGCTTGTAGCGTGCCCCCGGATAACGCCGCTCGGTAAAGATCAGCAGCGGTGGCAGGAAGAGGAAGGTCGCGTACATCGAGAAGATGACACCGAGCCCCACCAGCAGGCCCAACTCGAACAGGGCGCGCACGTCGGAGACCATCAGGATCAGAAACGGGAAGGCGGTGGTCGCCGCGGCCGTGAATACACCGTGACCGCTGTCGACTACAGCCGCTCTCAGCGCCTGGTCCACCGAGGCTCCCGCGGTGCGTTCGGAATAGAAGCGGTCGTAGATATGGATGGAGTAGTCGGTGCCGAGACCGATGATGAGCGCCATGAAGGCGAAGGAGATGATGTGGATGGAACGGAGAAAAAGCCCCGCAACTCCCAGCGCCAGGGCCACCCCGAAGAGGAGGATCAGCGGGATCAGCAGGGTCGGGAGAATCCGGCGGTAGGTGAGGTAGAACAGCCCGAGCACCACGACCAGAGAGGAGCCGATGCAGGCGAGGATGCTCCCTTTCATGGTAGCTTCGTCGATCACCGCGGAGATCTGGGCGCCGGTACAGGAGATATGGACGGAAAAACCACGCCGGGCCTCGTTGATGCCGGCCACCAGCTTACGGGCGAACTCCATGTCCTGCACAGGCCGCGCTGTCTGGGCGATGATGATCAGCACCCGGCCGTCGCGGGAGAGAAAGTATGGGGAAGTGGGATCGAGATCGAGCGACTGGCTCCCCTTTTTCAGGCGGGGGAGGATCAGGTCCCGCAGATACAGAGGGTCGGCGGCGACAAGGTCCCGCAGCGACATCCCCGCCTGGCTTGCCAGTTCCGCCTGTGCGCGACCGAGTGCTCGGTCCATCTGGTCCGGTTGAAGCATGGTCACGTACTCGTTTGCCTGTTCAGGGGCCAGGAAAATCTGGGGGCGGGTAACGGCATAGCCGATGAAATCGGCAAAGGCTGACGCCTCGGCGGGGTCGTAGCTCCGGTAGCTGACCTTGGCAAAGGCGGGTCTGCCATCCACCTGCAGCGCCTTGAGTTTTGCTGCGAAGGCCTCGCCGTCGCGTATCAAGGCATCCTTGTCCCCTTCCAAAAGGAAGAAGGCCTCCCTGGCGCTGCCGCTCCAGTTGAGGGTGTCAAGGAATAGGCGCAGCGCGCCTTGCTGGGAAGGAAAGAGCTTGAAGAAATCGGTTTCGAAATGGAGGTTGAAGATGGATATGGCGGAGAGGACCAGCAGGAGCAGGGAAATGACCGTCACCCTGAGGGGCTTCAGCGTGGTGGCCCGGTAGATCCATTCCAGATGTGCGGCGACGGCGGCCTTGGTGGCAGCGGCTAACCCCGCCGGCGGTAGCTTCGGCATGCGCGCTTAGAAACCTTTGAACTCGGTGAGAGGCAGGATGCTGAACCCTTCCATGTTGGGCGCAAGAGCTGCATCCTCCACGTTCTGGTTTAACAGGGGCTCGTCGAAAGAAATCTTGACCGTCGCGCCGTAGCGGCTCGCGATGACGATGGCCTCGGGGAAGCCGATGCCGTCGATGTTCCGGTAATCCTGATAGGTGACTTCGTCACCTTCCGGAGAAACCTTCCGCTCTATCAGCCCGTTTTCCTCGAAATAGTAGTGATCACCGGACGGTGCATTCATTTCCTTGCTCCCGGGCGAGGGCAATTTTATCGGCGGACGGGCCACCACCCATTTCATCAGGGCCATGCTCTGGAGGATGCTGTTCTCGGGGAGTTGGGAAAAGAGCCCGGTATAGGCCGCCTGCTTGGAAGGAACCAGGCAGGTCAGGCGGTCCTTCTCGATGAAGACCTCGAAGACCGTGAGCCCGAAAGGCGAGAGCAGGGCCATGTGAAAGCGCTGGGGCTCCTTATAGATGAGGAATCCATGGCCGCTGGTGGTGTGTTCGCCACTGGTGACGGAGACGGAGATGGGAGACTGCAGCGTCTCGACTTCACGCCCCGGGACCAGACCGGTCAGCGGTTTCTTCACAGTGACGCAGGCAGAGACACTAAGAACGAGTAGCAACAGGATCAAGTTCTTGGCGAATATTCTGAATCCACGAGATGACATTACAATATCTCCTGAACAATGGATAAGAGGGCGACAACGTCAGTGACCATCAGGGTTGCCATTAAATCATTAAAGAAAGGCAAAGACAATATCTAACAGCAGGTGATTATCCATCAAAGGCAAATCCCCCCTGTCCCCCCTTTGTCAAGGGGGGGACGCTTGGGTCGGATTCACCATTCACCATTCACCATTCACCATTCACCATTCACCATTCACCATTCACCATTCACCATTCACCATTCACCTTTCACCTTAAGAGCGAAACGAAGAGGTCCTCGAGGGAAGCCTCGACCTCCCTGACGGAAATGAGATCGACGCCTGCATCATGAAGGGTCTTTTCCGCGCTGCGCCGGGCCTCATCCGGGTCAGGCGCGTAGAGATGCAGCCTCTCGCCGAAGAGGGCCACCGAGCCTGAGGGGAAAGAAGCGGCCAGCGCCCTCACGCCGCGCCGAGGATCGCTGGTGGTCAGTTCCAGCACTCCACCCTTCATGAGATTTTTGAGCTCTTTCGGCGAATCGCAGGCGAGAAGCCTCCCCTTGTGCATCAGCCCCACCCTGCCGCAACGCTCCGCCTCGTCGAGATAGGCGGTGGCCACGAAGATGGTCACCCCTTCTGCCAGCAAGCCGTAGAGGATACGCCAGAAGTCGCGACGGGAAACGGGGTCGACGCCGTTGGTCGGCTCGTCCAGGAAGAGGACGCGCGGCTTGTGCACCAGCGCGCAGGCCAGCCCGAGCTTTTGCTTCATCCCTCCTGACAGCTTTCCTGCAGGGCGCTTCTTGAAGGGGGTGAGCTTCCCGAAGGCCAGGAGTTCCTCGATCCTCTCCTCCCGCCCCCGGCGCGGAATCATCTGGATATCGGCATAAAAGAGGAGGTTTTCCAGAACGGTCAGGTCGGGGTAGAGCCCGAAGCGCTGGCTCATGTAGCCGATCTTGCCGCGCACCGACTCCGCCGGGTTCCTCATGCTCTCTCCCAGCACGAAGGCTTCTCCGCCGCTGGGATCCATGATGCCGGTCAGCATCCGCAGCGTCGTGGTCTTGCCGGCCCCGTCGGATCCCACCAGCCCGAAGAGCTGACCCTGCGGTACGGTCAGGGTCAGCTCCTCCACAGCGGTGAGCGGGCCGAAGGACTTGGAGAGCTTCTCCGTCCTTATCGCGTAAGTCCCCCCCATGCCTCTACCTACCGCGCCTGAACAGGGACCGGCGCCCCGGCCGGCTGAGCAGGACCGACCTCGATCTCGGCGTCGGCAGGCATGCCGGGCTTGAGCTCCATCCCGGGATTATTCAGGGAGATCTTGATGCGGTAGACCAGCTTCACCCGCTCCTTTTCGGTCTGTACGTTCTTGGGGGTGAACTCCGCCTCGCTGGATATGAAGCTGACCCGGCCTTCGAAGACCCTGCCGCCGAGGCTGTCGGTCGTCACCCTCGCACGCTGCCCGATCTTGACCCTCCCGAGCTCGGTCTCCGGGATATACCCTTTCAACCAGCATTGCGTCAGGTCCCCCAGGGTAATCACCGGGGTCCCGGGAGCAACCTGCTCCCCCGGCTCGACCGACTTGGAGAGCACCACCCCGGAGATGGGGGCCACCAGGGTGGCATAGCCGAACCGTTCCTTCGAGCTGGCCAGACGCGCCTGCGCCGCCTTGAAGCGCGCCCTCATCTCGTCGATCCGCTCCCGCCTGGGTCCCTTGCGGAGCAGCGTCAGGGCCTCCCTGCGCTCGCGCACCGCGGCCCGGGCCTGCTCGTCAGCGGCCCGTGCGACATCGAGCTCGCGCTTGGGAATGACCTCCTTGTTGTACAAGGCGACGTCCCGCTTGTAGTCGGCCGCCACCCGCACGGCCTCCGCTTCGGCCCTGGCTAGTTGGGCTTCACCCTGGGAGATCTCCTCGCGCCTGGAGCCAGCTTCGGCCTCGGCGAGGTTGGCGGCGGCCGCATCGGCATCCGCCTGCGCCTGCCGCAGCTCGTCGTTCAGCTCGGCATCCTCGAGCCTCGCAACGACGTCTCCCTGCTTCACCCGCGCCCCTTCATCCACCAGCCGCGCCGAGACCCGGCCCGGAACCTTGAAGCTCACCTGTACCTCGGTCAACTCGATGTTTCCCGAAATCCGCAGTAGCCCGGCGTGAGAGTCGTCGCCTGACCGCCGGAAATACCATATAAGGGCCGCTACCAAAACAACCAATAATACCGCCAGGATGATCCCTCTTCTCACATCCACCTCCGATCACCTCCAAGTTATAGCATCAGTTAATTGGTTTTGGAACGCTTTATGCTCATTTACATCCCGTTATGCCGGATCGCGGTGGTCCGAATCGCCGTAAGGGGGTGAAAAGACATGGGAAGAGCAGTCCTGTACATTCGCGACGAGAAGCTCCTGGGGAGCCTAAAAAAGAGGCTGCAGGGAAGAGGGTTTGCTGAAATAATAGCTTCGCACGGTCCGGGTGAGCTTTACGCCGAGGCGTTGGAGAGCCGTGCGGAGGTAGCCGTCATAGAGTTCTCCCCTTCCGACGGCGGCCTCAGCGCGATGGTGAAGAAACTCTGGGACCGGCTCTCCATCCCGATCATCATCATCGCAGACAGCTGCGATGTGGAGGGTGTGCAGCTCTGGGGGGAGTCGGTCATCTCGACCATCCTGGCCAAGCCGGTAAGGGAAGACGAGCTGATGGCGGCACTGGTCCTCTCCCTGGCGGCGGCGCGCAGGGTGGAGAAGCTCAAGGAGGAGGTCGCCAGCCTCAAGGAGAACATCGAAAGCAGGAAGATGGTCGAGAAGGCCAAGGGCCGGCTCATGGAGCGGGACAAGCTGACCGAGGCGGAGGCGTTCCGCAGAATGCAGCGACTGGCCATGGACCGCAGGATCTCGATGCGCCAGCTGGCCGAGGCCATCCTGCTCTCGGACCGGATAGGATGCTGATAATTATTAAAGAAACAGGTTGACACCAAGCAGTGCAGTAATTATATTTCACCTTAGTAAAGGGGAGTAGCAATCGGCTCTTGAAGAGCCGACCCGTCAGTTCGTCAGGACGGCCTTATGGCCCGGACACGGGACTATGACCAACGTCAGTGTATGCGAGACCTTTACCCAGTGCCAAGAAGCGCTCGGGTAAAGGTCTTTTTTATTACCGCTACCACCCGGGCGATACCAACGCAGGAGGTACGAGATGAACAGATTCAAGACCGCAGTTCTACTGACCGCACTGACACTCATCATGGTGGCCATGGGCCAGGCCATCGGTGGCCGGGGAGGGATGTACTTCGCCTTCTTCATGGCCTGCGCCATGAACCTCTTCTCCTACTGGTTCTCGGACAAGATCGTGCTGCGCATGTACGGCGCCCAGGAGATCACCGAGATGGAGAACCCGATGTTCTACGGCATCGTGAGGAAGCTGGCCGTCCAGGGCGGGCTCCCCATGCCGCGGGTCTACATCATCCCTTCCGAAAGCCCCAACGCCTTCGCCACCGGCAGAAACCCGGAGCATGCCGCTGTCGCCGCGACGCAAGGGATCATGCGGATACTCACCCCGGAGGAACTGGAAGGTGTGATGGCCCACGAATTGAGCCACGTCGCCAACCGGGACATCCTCATCTCCACCATCGCGGCAACCATCGCCGGGGCCATCTCGATGCTGGGGAACATGCTGCAGTGGGGGGCGATCCTGGGAAGCAGGAACGATGAGGACGAAGGGGGCGGGGTCCTGGGTGGGCTCGCCATGGCCATCATCGCCCCCATTGCGGCCATGCTGATCCAGATGGCGGTGTCCAGGTCCCGGGAATACCTGGCGGACGAAGGTGGCGCGAGGCTCTGCGGACGACCGCTGGCGCTGGCGAACGCACTGCGCAAGCTGGAGAGTTCCTCGCGGATGCTCCCCATGGAGGAGGCGCGCCCTGCTACCGCGCACCTCTTCATCGTGAATCCGTTGAGCGGGAGTTCTCTTATGCAGCTCTTTTCGACCCATCCCCCCATGGAGGAGAGGATCGCCAGACTTGAGCAGATGGCACGCTAGAAAGGGGGAGTGATGTCGATTCAAACCGCCATGTGGCTGGGGTTCGCAGCCGTGATAGCCTTCATGTTCCTCCTGGACCTGTGGGTCTTCCGGCACAGCCACGAGATCCGCTTCCGCGAGGCCCTGACCTGGACCGCCGTCTGGGTCGGCCTCGCCGCCGCCTTCAACGTCGCCGTCTTGATCTACCTCGGTCACGACAAGGCTCTGGAGTTCCTCACCGGTTACCTGATCGAGGAATCGCTGTCGGTCGACAACCTCTTCGTCTTCATCATGATCTTCAGCTATTTCGGGGTTTCAAAGGCTCACCAGCCCAAGATCCTGAAGTGGGGGATCATAGGTGCGCTGGTGATGAGGGGGATCTTCATCGTGGTGGGGATCGAGCTGATCGAGCGCTTCCACTGGATCGTGTACATCTTTGGTGCCATCCTGGTCTACACCGGGTTCAAGATGGCTTTCGGAGGGGAAGAGAAGATCGAACCGGAGAACAACCTCCTGGTCCGGTTGCTGCGAAGGTTCGTCCCGATCACCAAGAGGGCCAAGGGGGACCGGTTCTTCATCAAAAGGGCCGGAATTCTGGCGGCGACACCGCTGCTGCTGACGCTGGTGGTGGTCGAATCGAGCGACCTGATCTTCGCAGTCGACTCGATTCCGGCCGTGCTGGCGGTGACCCGCGACCCGCTCATCGTCTACAGTTCCAACGTCTTCGCCATCATGGGACTGCGTTCCCTGTACTACCTGCTGGCAAACGTCATGGAGATGTTCGCCTACCTGAAGCTCGGGGTCTCCTTCATACTCGCCTTCGTGGGGGCCAAGATGCTCCTGGTCGACGTGGTCGATATCCCGCTACCATTCTCGCTGGGAATTATCGTCGGGACGCTGGTGATTTCCGTCCTGGCGTCGGTCCTCATTGCGGGGAAGCATCATCGCCCGCATGGAAGAAAATAATCGTGAAGCGACTTCCCCCTTGGGAACCGAGGGGGAAGCTTAAAGACACGTGTGCACCCTTCGACAGGCTCAGGGCGAACGGCAACATAACTTCGGCAGGCTCCGGAGAACCGCAGCACACTCGACTGTCGTTCCCAGTTCCCAGTTCCCAGTTCCCAGTTCCCAGTTCCCAGTTCCCAGTTCCCAGTTCCCAGTTCCCAGTTCCCAGTTCCCAGTTCCCAGTTCCCAGTCCCTAGTCCCTAGTCCCTAGTCCCTAATCCCCAGCCCCTAGTCCCTCAGGTTTCTCAGGTTCCTGCTTCTTCACGATCCTGACCTTGGAAATGGCGGTGGGGGTCACCTCCTCGCAGATCAGGGTATACTCGCCCAGTTCCAGCATCTCTCCCTGCTCCGGGAACCCGCCGATGCGGTCCAGGATAAAACCTGCCAGGGTGTCGTAGGGAAGATCCTCCCCCAGGTCCATCTCCAGCAGGTCCTCGAGATCGGAGATCGAGATGAGGGCGTCGACCAGGAAGGCGCCGTCCGCCAGCACCTGCACCGTGCCCGGCTCGCCCACATCGTGCTCATCCTCGATCTCGCCCACCAGTTCCTCCAGGAGGTCCTCAGTGGTCACTATCCCGCTGATGCCGCCGTACTCATCGACCACGAATGCCATATGGTTGCGGTTCTTCTGCATTTCCTTCAGCAGGTCGCTCACCTTCTTCCCCTCCGGCACGAAGAAGGGGGGGCGGACGATGGAGCGGATGTCGAAGCCGGGCTCCTGCACCATCCGGCCCAGCAGGTCCTTGCCGTGGATGAAGCCGACCGTCTCCTCGATGCTGCCAAGGTAGACGGGATAGCGCGAGTACATGTTGTCCAGCACCCCTTTTACGATCTGCTCCTTCGGGAGGTTGAGGTCGAAAGCCACCACCCGCGTGCGCGGAACCATGACCTCACGGACCGTGGTATGGGTGAAGTCGAAGACGTTTTCGATGAAGGTCTGCTCGGTCTCGCTGAAGATCCCGCTTTCATGCCCCTCGGCCACGATGTGCTGTACCTCCTCACGGGTCATGAACCCCCTTCTCTCCCCTCCCTTGAGGCGCAAGAGGGCGAAGACGGCCTTGCTGGAGTAGGTCAGCAAGGCCACCAGCACCCCGGCGATCCTGGCCAGCACGGTGATAGGCTTGGCAACCTTGAGAGCGAGGGTATCGGCATACTGCAATCCCAGGGTCTTCGGCACCAGCTCGCCCAGGATCAGCAGGAGGTAGGAGATGGCGGAAACCACGATGGTGATTGCCACAGGCTCGGCGGCATTGCGCACTACGGCGAAGGAGGAGCGTTGCAGGATGGGGCGGATGTAGTCGACCGCGATCACACCGCCGACCGCCGAGGCTGTGGATCCGACGACTGTCACCCCGATCTGCACGATGGCCAGCAGGCGGTGGGGGTCCTGCTGGAGGGTCTCGACCATGGCTGCCCGGTGGTCGCCTTGGGCAACCAGCTGGGCCACCCTGCTTTTTCTGACGGATATGATGGCGAACTCGGCACAGGAGAAAAAGCCGTTGATGATGATGAGGATGAAGATGACGATCAGCTCAACGAAGACGGTGTCCAAAAAACCTCCCCAGGATGATGCGGAATATCACATGTTGCTGCAAATATCAGCAATTACTCATTTTCACCGTATCGCCCTCTCTTGTCAACCATTTGTAGAGCCCGCGGGTCATGAGGAGAATCGCTTCCGGATTATCGAGGGGCGTCGGTCGAAGTATGGGAGGAGGTGGTTCGGCTGACAATGCAACCGGAGGAGGTCTTTCGGTGCGATTTGAGGGAGGCCGGCAGCAGACGCCGTGCGGCCTGTCTGACGGGGCGCCGCCGCTGACCGCGTAGAAATCGGCGAAGACAGGATGACGACCTGGTGGAGGTGCTATTTTCCGATCTTGAAGGTGAGGAGGAAGCGTTCACCCTCGCAGTCAAAGGGAATGACCAGCGCTTCCGATGTCGAGATGCTCTCCAGCACGTAATCGCTGCCATAGATGACGGTGGGGATGGAGAGGTTGATGTCCGCCCCTTTGGGGGAGAAGATGTGTTTGACGTCACCGCCGATCATATTGGCAATCTCACCCATGGCGTCGTTGACGTCGTTGTCTATCTCGGTGACGTCCATCCCCAGCATGTTGGTGGTGACCTTCAGGGCGAGATTTTTGGGGCAGTGGATGGCGAGGATGCCGGAATGGCTCCCGGCCAGGCCGACCATGCTGGTCATGGTGTCATGAAAGGAGACAACAGGTTCCGTCAACGGACTCTGGTCGACAACATCCAGCATGACCATGGTGGAGAAGACCCCCTTGGTAATCTCGGCAATCCTCGACCTGACATCGTCTTCGGTCAAGCCGGCTTCGCTCAGGACAGTAGGATCAAGGCCCATAAAAACACCCCTCCGTCTATAATAAACGTTTCTAGTGTAACCAATAACCTGCAAAAAAAAAGCGAAGTGCTGAAAAAACCGCCCTGGCAGGCCCTCCCGCATCAGCTCACCGGGTACTCCCCTCTCGCCAGGGCGAGGCAGAAATCGTTCATTCGGGAAAATTCTCTCTCCAACAGCTCCCTCACCCTACCCTCGACCTCCGCTAGCCGCCTCCCCGGCGCCGTCAGGAGCTGGACGTTGGCCATCACCGGCCTGTCCACGGGATCGCCGATCCGGCTCAGCAAGAGTACGAATGCCCCCTGCACCCCCTCCACCTCCTGGCAAAGGTCACGGGCCATCTTGTGGGAGAGGATGTTGTAGATCTTTCCCACGTGGCTCATCGGGTTCTTGCCGGCGGCGGCTTCAGTTCCGATGGGCCTGCCGATCGGGATGAGCCCGTTGACCCGATTCCCCCTCCCGACCTGACCTGAGTCGGCATCCTCGGCCGAAGTCCCCAAGAGGGAGAGGTAGACGCCGCCAAGGCCGCGCCCGGGCTGGTCGAGGGTGTTGAAATTCACGGAGACGCGGCTGAAGCCGGCCGCCCGAGCGGCGACGAAGCGGCGCATTTCCGAGCTTATCGCCTCCTTCCGGGCGAAGTATTCACCCTCAGAATGGACAGCCGCGGCAAGGAGCGGCATGGCCACCGTCAGCTCCAGTTCGTTGTGGCAGCGAAGCCCCATCACTTTCACGTCCTCTCCTGTTTCGGGAAAGAGGGCCTTGAAGCGCTCCCCGTTCAATTCCCGCTCGACGGCCAGCACCGCCTCTTCGGTGGGACTGAGCGGGAAGTAGCCGACCGCGGCGGAGGTGTCGTTCGCGCCCCTGATCGCCCCGGGGCGCTCGAAGATGTCGGTCAGTTCCTGCGAACCGGGAGCGAGCTTGAAACGGAAAGTGACGTGCTCGTCTGGGTCGACGTAGCGCAGGTGCTTCCTGATCCATCCCTTCGCGGCCGCGAGCGCGATGTCACGAACCGGAATTTCCCTGCCGGAGGCGGCAATGGTGGCGCGGTCGCCGATGGTCAGTTCCATCGGCTGGATGACCCTCCCGCCGCCGAACCATTTCTCGACGCGCCCGGCGGCGAGGAGACCCTTGTCGATGTTGTGGTGCAGGATGGTGCCGAAATCCGAGAGGTAGGCCTGGGAAAGGGCCACGGAGATGGCGTCCATGACGCAGTCGCAGATCTGGTCCGGGTGGCCTGTACCCTTCCGCTCCACGATCTCCACGCTCTGCTCCGTGATACTTACTCCCCTGTACTCCTCTATCAGGATCATCTCGGGCGTCCTTTGTCTTAGCCATTGAAATCTTTGGGTGAAACGGACATGGCAAGAGTTTAGCCCAAAAAGTGAGGGGCGCAACGACCGCGGCCAGTGGGGAAGGAGATGGAGGACGGGAGGGAGCCGGGGAGGAGATCCGGGATTTGTATTTCGGGATTGTCAGAGGGAGCGGGAGTCGTAGGAGCGGCATCCCGCCGCGAAGAGGTTCAGGGACTTCGGGCGATGATCAGCGGGGAGGGGATCAGAAACGGCGCTTGACCACGAAGGCGCCCCTGGCGAGGCGCTTCTGCAGCCAGATCCCCAGCCACATCTTGATCACTCTGCGGGTCAGCGGGACCAGAAAGAAAATACCCAGGAAATCGGTGAAGAAGCCGGGGGTCATCAGCAAGACGCCGCCGACCAGGACCAGCGCGCCGTCCAGAAGTTGCGCCGCGGGAACCCTCCCCTGTGACAGCTCGGAGCGGATCTCGGTGAAGATCCTGAAGCCCTGGGTGCGAACGAGCCAGGCGCCCAGCAGGCTGATGGAGAGGAGCAGCGCCACGGTGGGCAGCCCCCCGATCAGCGAGCCAACCTTGATCAACAGGTAGATTTCGATGACCGGGATGATGGAGAAGAGAAGGAAAAGTCGTAACACCATATGTGACTCCTGCAGACTGAGAAGATGTTGCTCCGGCTTACTTCTTCATGTCGATGCCGTAGCTCTTGATCTTCCTGTGCAGGTTGCTGCGTTCGAGCTCGATGGCTTCCGCGGTACGGGAGACGTTCCAGTCGTTCTCCTCGAGCTTCTGGATGATGAACTCGCGCTCGAACTCCTCGCGGGCCTCGCGCAGGCTGGAGAGCTCAAGGACGCTGTCGAGCTTTCCGCCTCCCCCTTCCCTGCCGCCGGCATCGGCGGAGAGATAGTCGGGGAGATGGTTCAGGGTGATGGTGCCGCCAGGGGTCATGATCACCAGGCGCTCCACGATGTTCTTCAACTCCCTTACGTTCCCCGGCCAGTCGTAGCGCTGCATCGCCTCCATGGCCTCCGGCACGATCCGCTTCAGCTCACGCCCTTCCCGCCTGCAGAAGGCTTCGAGGAAATAGCCGGTCAGCAGCGGGATGTCGTCTCGCCGGTCCCGCAGGGGCGGAACCTTGAAGGGAACGACGTTCAGACGGTAGAAGAGGTCTTCGCGGAAGGCGCCGTTCCTGATCTCCTCCTCGAGGAGCTTGTTGGTCGCCGCCACGATCCTTACGTCCACCTCCAGGGTCCTCGTCCCCCCTACCCTCTCGAACTTCTGCTCCTGCAGTATCCGCAGCACCTTGGCCTGGGTCTTCAGGGACATGTCCCCGATCTCGTCCAGGAAAAGCGTCCCGCCGTCGGCCAGATCGAACTTCCCCTTCTTCTGGGCCACCGCCCCGGTGAAGGCCCCCCGCTCATGGCCGAAGAGCTCGCTCTCGATCAGCTCCTCAGGGATGGCGGCGCAGTTGATCTCCACGAAAGGCTTTTCCCGGCGCTGACTGTGGAAATGGACCGAGCGGGCGACCAGTTCCTTTCCCGTGCCGTTTTCGCCGGTGATCAGCACCGAGGCGTTGGTCGGCGCCACCATGCGGATCTGCTCCCTCAGTTGCACCATCGCCGCAGAGCCGCCGATCATCTCGTGGCTTTGCAGCACCATGCCGCGCAGCGAGGCGTTCTCCTCCTTGAGCCTGGTCATGGCCAAGGCATTCTCCACCGTGACCACCACCTTCTCCAGCGACAGGGGTTTCTCGATGAAATCGTAGGCGCCGAGCTTGGTGGACTTGACGGCGGTCTCGATGGTGCCGTGCCCGCTCATCATGATGACGTTCAGCGAGGGGTGCTGCTCCTTGAGCCGCTTGAGGGTCTCGATGCCGTCGATCCCCGGCATCCAGATGTCGAGGAGGACCAGTCCCGGGAGCTCCCGCGCACAGAGGGCCAGAGCCTCCGCGCCGTCGGCGGCGCATGCGGTCCGGTATCCTTCGTCCTCGAGAATCCCCGCCAGTGCCGACCGGATCCCCTCTTCGTCGTCTACGATCAGTATCGTTTCAGTCATCGACGTCCTTTACATCCTTCTCTTTCAGCCCTTCAGCCCCATCTCGCGGGCGAGTTTCTGCCAGGAGTCGAGGCTGCGCTCGATCATCCCTTTATCAACACAGTAGGCGATCCTGAAGTAGCCGGGGGCGCCGAAGCCTGCCCCGGGGACCAGCAGGATCCTGTGCTTCTGCGCGGCCCTCACAAATTCCACGTCGTCGGCGAGCGGCGATTTCGGGAAGAAATAGAAGGCGCCATCGGGGCGGACCATCTCGAACCCCATGCCGGTCAGCGCATTGTACAGGAGATCCCGCTTCTCCTGGTAGGCGGCGATATCGACCGAGATGTGCTGCAGATCGGCCACCAGCCGCTGCATGAGCGCCGGGGCGTTCACGAAACCGAGGACGCGGTTCGAGAAGACCGCCCCTTCCATGAACTGCTCCACGTCCTTCATCCTCGGGCTCGCCGCGAGGTATCCGATCCGCTCGCCCGGAAGCGCCAGGTCCTTGCTATGGGAGGTGACTATGACGGAATTGGTTACGTAGCGGAAGATATTCGGGACGTGCTTGCCGTCGTAGGAGATCCTGGCATAGGGCTCGTCGGAGATCACGCAGATCTGGCTGCCGAATTCCTGCTCCTTGGCGCTCACCATTTCGCCCAGTGCCGTGAGGCTCCCGGCCGGGTAGATGACGCCGGTCGGGTTGTTGGGGGAGCAGATGATGATGGCGCGGGTCTTGGCGGTGATCGCCTCCCCGATCTTCTCGACGTCGAGCTGGAAGGTTTCGGGATCGGTCCAGACCTCGACCGGAACACCGCCGTGGTTGTCGATGTAGAATTTGTACTCGACGAAGAAGGGAACGAGGATGATGACCTCGTCACCGGGGTTGAGGATGGTCTTGAGGACGACGTTGAGCGCCCCGCCTGCCCCGCAGGTCATCACCACCTGCCCGCCTTGCACCGGGAGGTCGGACGCGCTGCTCAGGGCCCTTGCCACGGCATTGCGGGTCTCGATGTACCCCGCGTTGTTCATGTAACGGTGCATTCCCGGGATCGGGGACTGGGCGAGCTTCAGGAAGGCATCGTTGAATTCCCGGGGCGGTTCCACGTCCGGGTTCCCCAAGGTGAAGTCATAGACGTTGTCCGCGCCGAATTGCTTGCGCAGCAATTCCCCTTCCTCGAACATCTTTCTGATCCACGACGCCCTTGATATAAAACCGGCAATCTTGCTGGCGATGACCATATTCGAACTCCTTCTAGAGAATCGTAACTATTTCCCGCAGCACTTCTTGTACTTCTGGCCGCTGCCGCAGGGGCAGGGCTCGTTGCGGCCCACCTTGGCGCTCACGATCGGCTGCTGTCGTCCGGCCGGTTTGCCGTCGGTGAAGAACCACCGGTCCTTTTCCTTCTTGAAAAGCCCCAGCTCGTGATGCTCCCTCGGCTCGCCCTTCTCCTCGAAACGGGCGATGAACTCGACCTCGCCGGTGGGGTCGTCGACCCCGCCGTTCTTGACCGAGATTATCTCGAGTCCCTGCCAGTCGGCGCTCTCAGCCCACTCCTTGGTCCCTGCATGGTCATACCCCTCGCGGTGCTTGGGGTGGGTGGTTTCGTATATGTAATCGGTCTCCACCTTGACGTAGGCGGAATAGCGGGAACGCATCAGCGCCTCCGCAGTCTCCGCAGGGCGCGCACCCTTGATTCTCGGTTCGCAGCACTCTGCGTAGGCCAGACCGGTTCCACATGGACACTGCTCCATCTCTTTGCTCCTCCTGTTTCGGTTCTGTTTCTTGAAATTTAAGTCCTGATTTAAGGCTGTCCCCGCTCACTCAGGCATCCCCCCGCCCCTCACTGTACAAGAGGGTTAGGTGTGATGGCGTCTACGCCAACACACCAAGATTCCCCCGCCCCTCGCGGGAGGGGGTTAGGGGGTGGGGGGGCGAGAGAAGCGGAGTGAATGCGGGAGCGGCGCGACGTATCTCGGGTTACAGCGTCTGGTAGTCGGCGGCGACCACGGAAGAGGAAACGCTCCTCATGTAGGCTGCCACCTCATTGGCGTGGTAGGGATGCACCTGGTAAGCCTGCAGATCGTCCCAGGAATCGAACTTCGTCACCAGGGCTATGTCGGCGGAACGCTCGGAATGGATCTGGTCGACACCTACCTCCAGATAGCGCAGCAGCTCGACCTTCCCTTCCATGCTGAGCAGCAGGGTCCGGGCTTTCTCTACAGTCTCCTCGGTCCGCTCCTTGAGCTTGAATAATACGATATGAGTTACCATGTCTTTCTCCTGACAGTCGTGATGTCCAAACGGATATCATGTAATACATCGGCGTCCGCCCCCGTGTCAACGGCGGGAAGAAAAATCCCCATAAAAAGTGCAATAACCGGTTGCATTGCACGGACAATGCTG
>NZ_JBXKJL010000186.1:0-4384 GCF_056994735.1 Geomonas sp. | reverse complement strand
CTTCTGGCACAGGAGGGATTCGTCTTCGACGTCGCCTTCACCTCGGTCCTGAAGCGGGCCATCAAGACTCTCTGGCTCGCCCTCGAAGAGGCGGACCAGATGTGGATCCCGGTCTGTAACAGCTGGCGCCTCAACGAACGGCACTACGGCGCCCTGCAGGGTCTCAACAAGGCTGAGACGGCCGAGCTGCACGGCATGGAGCAGGTCACCATCTGGCGGCGCAGCTACGACATTCCCCCGCCTCCGCTCACCCGTGACGATCCGCGCTACCCCGGGGTCGATCCACGTTATGCCTCGCTGACAGCCGAGGAACTCCCCCTGGCAGAATCCCTGAAAGACACGGTCGCCCGGTTTCTCCCGTACTGGCACGAGACCATCGCGCCGGCAGTCATGGCGGGGAAGCGGGTAATCATCGCCGCCCATGGAAACAGCCTGCGGGCGCTGGTGAAGTATCTCGACGGCATCAGCGACCAGGCGATTGCCGAGCTCAACATACCTACCGGCATACCGCTCGTCTACGAACTCGATGACGACCTGCGGCCGCTGCGCAGCTACTACCTGGGAGGGGAAGAAGCGGCGGCGGAAGCAGCCCGCAAGGTGGCCGAGCAGCTTCGGCGCTAGCCGCTGCTCTGTCGGCTGGAGTGACCGTGGTTAACGCCGTTTTTGCTTTGATACTCGGCGTTCTTTGCCAATCGGCAATTTTTGCCAAAGATCCCTGATTACTTCCTAGCAGAAAACGTATTCTCTCAGTCACTTTCTTTACAGTAGTTTCTTTACCTGATGTCAGACTCCTGATGAACCAGCCGCGCCCCTGCCACTTATTCGACCGCTCCTTGCCTCTGACATTGCTTCTGTTATTCTTGACCCGTTGATTACCTAAAAGCGCGGATACAAGGGCGGAACCGGAAGTGTATGGTCACGGCACAGCAGGCGGCCGTCAGGCAGTGATCGAAGCCCCATCCCATAGTCGGAAAGGAGCATGCAATGAGCAAGGCAAAGGAAAAATCAGCGCCAAGAAATCCGAGATTGCGCGGGATCGCCGTGGCGGTTATGGCCGCCGTCATTTCTTCAGGATCGGGCTGGGCCGCACCCTACGTCTACCCGACCGGGAACCAGAGCAATGAACAGATGGAACAGGACAAGTACTCCTGCTACCAATGGGCCAAGGGCCAGACTGGGGTCGATCCCTCGCAGCCCGCAGCGGCGCCGCAAAAGAAGGGGGGAGCGTTGAGAGGCGCCGCCGGGGGGGCTGCAGCCGGAGCCGCCGTAGGCGCGATCGCCGGTAACGCCGGCAAAGGCGCAGCCATCGGCGCCGCCTCCGGAGGGATCATCGGCGGAGCACGCAAGCGGAGGAGCGAGAAGGCCCAAGAGGAGCAAGGACAGCAACAGTCGGCGGAATACACCCGGGCCTGGAGCGCCTGCATGGAAGGAAAAGGATACAGGGTGAAATAGACAAGGCAGCTTTTACTGAGAGGTGAAACTCAAGTGGAGGATACCATGACAAGGATTTCTGCTTTAGTGCTTGCGGTGCTTCTTTCGTTCGGGGCACTGCAGGCAATGGCGGCGGATGAAAATGTGCGGACCTGCGCACTGACGAGGGTGCTCGAATGCGTTCCGGATGAGAAATGTGCGGACTATGCGGTAGAGGACATGGAGCTGCCCCGTTTCGTGCAGATCGACCTGAAGTCCAAGACCTTGAAGTCGCTGGATAAAAGTGTGACACGCAGCTCAAAGATATCGTCGGTCGAGCGCCGGGAAGGGCTTGTCATCATGCACGGCACCGAGCTGCGCGGCTGGACCATGACCCTGGTAGAGGATAGCGGGGATCTTACCCTGAGCGCTGCCGGCGACCGGGAAGGCTTCATCGTCTTCGGCTCCTGCATAATCCCATGAACTGGATGTCTAACGGAAACCACCCAAGGAGAACAGCCATGAAAAAAGTCGTCACATTGATGCTCCTCACGCTGATGCTGGTCTTTGTGGCACACATACCGTTCGCCAATGCCGACACCAAGGCAGAGATCGACAAAGACGCCGATGCGGCGCTGCAGAAGCTGTACAAAACCAGCG
This sequence comes from Geomonas sp., assembly GCF_056994735.1. NCBI lineage: Bacteria > Pseudomonadati > Thermodesulfobacteriota > Desulfuromonadia > Geobacterales > Geobacteraceae > Geomonas > Geomonas sp. The sequence goes on along the minus strand of NZ_JBXKJL010000186.1, from coordinate 2,314 downwards.
CAGCGGCCAAGGCACTCGGGCAGAAGGCAGTGGCAGTCATGATCTTTCCGAAAATCCGCAAGGCGGGATTCATAGTCGGGGGTCAGGGGGGCGACGGCGTACTGCGCGAGAACGGCGTGAGCACCGGCTACTACCGCAGCATCGCGGTCTCCTACGGACTGCAGGCCGGCGTACAGTCTTTCAGTTACGTCCTGTTCTTCATGAAAGATTCGGCGGTGCAATACCTGCACAAGTCGGAGGGGTGGGAGATCGGTGTCGGCCCGAGCGTCGTCATCGTCGACAAGGGAGTCGCCAAGGCCCTTACCACAACTACCGGAAAGGCTGACATCTACGCCTTCATCTATCACCAGAAGGGTCTGATGGCGGGTCTGGGCCTGCAGGGGACCAAGGTCACCAAGATCAACCCGGATTAGCCGACCCGGCAACCTTTCTTATCCGGCACTCATTTCCCTGGCATCACGACATCTGCGTTCCTGCCCTACCCTTCGGACAGGAACGCGGATGTCGATCTGGACATGAAACTACTCTCATTGCCAAAAGTTGGGGTACAGAAGCGAAAAACCGAGCGTGATGCCATATTCAGGCACAGGACCGTCATGGGATATATTCCAAAACGGTTCGACGAAGCAGTTCACATTCTGGCGACCTATCCTGAAAACCCGCCCTACTCCCAAATCCAGAGGGACCAGCTGTTTGCCGTTCTTCCAGTCGAAGACCATCTGGGGTTGCGACCTGACGAACCAGCCTTTGTCAAATTGATAGGTGACGAATGGCTGGAAGATCATGTAATTCACATCCCGTCGTTCTCGATCGCCGGCGAAGGAGATCGGGTTCTGCACAAACACGCCCAGCAGCAACCTCTCGGGGAAGAACGCAATTGCTGCGGCTGGTCCCGCTTGCCATTTGCCCTGACCGGTCTCAGGCCTGCTCGACACGGGAAAGAGCAATGCCGGCCCGACTCCCCAGATGGTACTCTCACCGGCACGAAGTATTGCTATGTCGACAAGCTTCAGGTCACCGGACCCTGTCCCACCGCCAGGTAAGGTTACTGCTGCTGGAAAGGAGAGGAGCGAAAGCTGAGGAAGTGGGAGCAGGCGGTATTTAGGAAACGGCATGGTCAGGGCTATCGAAAAAACGTTGCCGTTCCCGTGTATCTCGTAAAATTCCGGTTCGTAGGTATTCTGAAGACGGACCTGTAGAATAGACGAGATCGGCGCGTTGGCCTGTTTGACGAGCTTTTCCTGTTGGCTCGTGTCGTCAGCCAGCGCTTCACCCACGGCTATAGCCGCACAGAACAGGGCGCCAAACACCAAGGTTCGTCGCGCATGAGTACCCATCTCGTTTACTACCTTCATAGTAACTGTCTCAAGCCATGAGGCTTCAAATTCCACTTGAGGGAAGCGCTAGCACAGTCACTGTGGTCTCGCAGCGTCTCGTCCTTGCCCTCGGGAAGCAAGCCCTCCCCATTGTTCGGCTCATGCCCCCTCTCTTCTCCCCCCGGCTTCCGGGGCGCCCTTCTCGAAGGCGGCCTGCTTGCCCCCCTTCAGAGCCCTCTCGGCGTCCAGAAGGCCGAAAAGCTGGATGGTCTTGGCCACGAGCCCGGTCCAGCCGGTCTGATGGCTGGCCCCGAGCCCGGCGCCGTTGTCGCCGTGGAAGTACTCGAAGAAGAGGATGTGGTCGCTAAAGTTCGGGTCGGTCTGGAACTTCTCAGTGCCGCCGTAGACGGGTCGCCTACCTTGCTCGTCCTGCAGGAAGATCCGGCCGAGCCGGTCGGAGATATCCTTGGCCACCTCGAAGAGGTTCATCATCTTACCTGACCCCGTGGGACATTCGATCTTGAAGTTGTCGCCGTAGTACAGGTAGAAATTCAGCAGTGACCGGATGATCATCGCGTTCACCGGCATCCAGATCGGTCCCCGCCAGTTGGAGTTGCCGCCGAACATGCCCGTGTTCGACTCGCCCGGCAGGTAGTCTACCCGGTACTCCTTGCCTTCCACGTTAAAAACGAACGGGTTTCGCTCGTGGAACTTGGAAAGCGAGCGGATGCCGTAGGGGCTCAGGAACTCGTTCTCGTCAAGCATCTTCGTCAGGATCCGGCGGAGCCGCTCCGGATTGAGCAGGGCGATGAGCCCCCGTTCGTCCACGCCTAAATGCCCCGGGCCTGAAGGGTGCATAGTCGCCGAAAGTTCGGGCATCCGGCGCAGCCGTTCCTGCAAGTTAGCCATTGCCTGCGGAACGCGCTCCCGCTGCCATTTCTCGATTACCGTGGTGGCGCACAGGGGGAGAAGCCCCACCATGGAGCGCACCTTGAGCC
>NZ_JBXKJL010000185.1:0-10405 GCF_056994735.1 Geomonas sp. | reverse complement strand
CCATCCCTCAAAAGCCGGAAGGCCTCATCCGTGTGCATGGGGGCGCGGTAGTGACGCAGCGAGGTGACGGCTTCGTAGAAATCGGCGACGGCGATAATCCTCGCAGCCAAGGGGATGTCCTTGCCCTTGAGCCCCTTCGGGTAACCGCTGCCGTCCATCTTCTCGTGGTGGGCGCCTGCGATGGCGGGGACTTCGCTGTAGATCCCCTCAAAGTTAACCTGCTCCAGGATGTCGCGCGTCTTGTGGCAGTGCGTCTTGACGATCTCGTACTCGAGCTCGGTGAGCCTCCCGTTCTTTTTCAGGATGGCGTCCGGGACCCCGATTTTGCCGTAATCGTGCAAAAGGGCCGCCACCCTGAGCATCTCGAGTTCCGCCGGCGGCAGACCCAGTTCCTCGCCGATCTCCACCGAGTATTCGGTGACCTTTTCCGAGTGGCCGGCGGTGAGGGGATCCCTGGCGTCGATCGAGGCCGCCATTACCTTCAGGAAGGAGCTGAACTGGCCCGACTTGGCCTCGTGCAGCCTCGCGTTGTTGATGCTGATCCCGATCATCGGTGCGATGCCCATGAGGAGCGAGGCATCGCTTTGTACCAGCGGCCTTTTCGACTTCAGGTTGTCGACCGCGATGATGCCGATCGATTCGCCCTCGCAGAGGATGGGGCAGCAGATGAAGGTCTGCGACAGCAGCTGCTTGGCGAAGTTGCGGCTCTTCTCGGAGAGGGTCCCCTCGATCTCGCTCAGGTCTCCCACCAGGAAGGGGCGCTGCTCCCTGAAACATATCACGAAGACGCCCTGGGCCTCGGGGCGGTCGAGATGGAAGGTGGTCTTGCTGAGAAACGCCAGCTGCTCCTCCTGGTAACCGAATCCCGCCTGGAAGACCAGCTTCGTCTTGTCGCGATTGGCCAAGAGGATCAGTCCCCGGCTGTAATCGAGGCGCTTCTCCAGGACCATGATCACCTGCTCCAGGATGTCGTCGACGTTGGTCTCCATGCTGATCACCTGGCTTACTTCGTTGGCGACCAGGGCGTTGTTGTAGTTGATCTCCATCTGCACGAAGAGGTTGTCGGAGAGGTCCTTCAGGTTCTGCTGGCTGGACAGCAGGGCCTCCCTCTCGCTGCGCAGGGAGATGATGCTGAGCAGCAAGAGCAGGGCGATGGAAATCGGGGCGATGGCGGTGATGGTGAGGTGGGGGATGATGGCCAGGCAGACGGCGGTGGCGATGAAGAGCACCAGCGCGGTATAGTTCCGCGCGTACCGCCAGTAGGTATTGCTGGTCTTCTGCCAGGAGACGAAGTAGCGGCAGACCGGGTCTCCCCGGAAGATGCATTCAGGGTGCTCGATGTGCGGCAGATCGGCGTGGAAACCGGTGGCCACCGCCTCGAAGAAGCCCATCCTGTTCTGGCACTGGAAGGGACGCTCCTTGACCCCCGGCCGCGGGGTGACGGTGATCTCGACCTTGTTGACGGCGACCTTGTTCGAGGTGTAGACGGCGGAGCGGACGAAGTTCTTGCTGGCCGCCTCGCCGATCAGTTCGTAGGCCTTGGCGGGACCGATGAGCCCCAGGAAATATTGCCTCATCACCCCCATCGCGTCGGGTGAGGCCGCGTAGCGTCCCGCTTCCCTGGCTATGTGGTCGTTTCCGGTGAGGGCGTGCAGCCTCTCGTAGAAGAGGTTCACCTGCTGCTGGGTGAACCAGTGTCCGTGGTCGGCCACCTCGTACGGCGTCATCCCGGCGTAGGAGAGGAGCTCGTTGACGTTGATGAAGTTGTACTTGTTTTTGATCAGCTTGATGTAGATGTCGATGATGCTGCTATTGTACAACGGCGTGTCGTTCATCTGCTTCCCCGGTAGGCTTGCCTGATGAAGTGTGCTGCTTCCTGTTTCGGTTCTTTGTGGTCATGTTGGTCAGGTACTTGAGGAATTCTGCGCCGTTTTGCTGAATGTTGAGTGCCCACAGGCAGTACTTCTTGTCGTAGAGCATGCCCGCGCTGTCGGCGTAACTCACGGGGTAGACCAGAACGGGGATCTCCTCCTGTTCGTACTTGTGGGTGAGGATCGACAGCATCAGGTAGAGGATCTCCTTGGGGAACTGCTCCTGATCCACCACCAGGACCTGGATGCAGTTGGTCAGATCGGAGAGGTTTAGCCCGGCGTCGGAGAGGTTGACCGCCACCACCGCCTTGACCCGCCCCTGCTTCTTCAGCGTGAAGCAGTGCCTCTTCAGGCTGAAGCCTAGCTTGCGGTACTCCTCCGACAGCTCCTCGCCCTCCACCATCTGGGCATGGAGGTTCAGGGACTGCAGCATCAGTCCCCCTGACTCCTGCTCATACCAGCTCTCCAGCTCGAAGAGGTCTTCCTCTGTGGCGGGGAGCAGCTTCCAGGGTCCGGCGAAGCTCCAGTCGGGGGCGAAGGTCCTGCGGTAGTGGAGGTAGGCAAAGGTGTCGATGGAACACCCTTTCTGTTCGTTGATGATCCTGGCTGCGGTGCCGAAGACGCGGTTGGGGAACTTGTTCTCGGGCCGGTAGTAGCAGATGATGTAGTCCATGTGCGCCGAACGCAGGTTGTGGCAGTCGTTTATCGAGTGGGCCAGCTGGCTCAGCACCACCAGCCCCGCGGTATTGGACTCGGACTTGTTGGCCGCGTGATGGTGGACCAGCCAGCTCTTCTGATAAAAGCGCAACATCGCCATGTGGCCGAGGATGGCCCCTTTCTCCTGGTAGATGAAGTGACGGGCGATGCTGGGGTTGCAGGTGTACAGTGTGTCGTACATCTCCTTGAGCTTTTGCTTGTTGGCCTGGACGAAGCTGTACTTCTCGGGGTAGATGAAGCCTGTCTCGAAGAAAAAGTGCCAGAGCTCCTCGGTGTTGACCTTGTTGCTTATGTAGGAACTCTTGTCCCTGGCCAGCGACAACAGGGAGAGGAGATTCACGTGGTCCCTGATATCCATGTCCAGATAGCTCAGCCCGCACTTGACCGCTCCGTCGCACTCTTCCTGCTGGATCGCCTGCCGGTAGATCACCTGTGCGGTGCACCGTACCGTGAAGCCGTTTGCAACCCTCAATTCGACTTCGGGGACGACCATGCCCGGGAGGAGCACGGAAAGCTCGAAGTCCTCGTGTACCGAAAAGCCTGAGCCGGAGATGTCGCCAACCTTCAGGTCCACGGTCTTGCCGGTGAGGGGGTGCTGGAAGACCACGTTTGGAAGAGGGAGGAGTTCGTATCTCGAGCTGCGGATCTCCTTGGCCTTGAAGCGCTGCATCTGGTTCTGCATCGGCTCAAGGACGTAGATCCTGCTTTTGAGACCGTAGTTCTGGGAGATGATGCGGCACTCCCCGGAATATAGAGGGGTGTCGCCGCGGCTGAAGACGACATGAACCGGGACCTCGGGGTTCACCCACAGGAAGTCCTGGCTCGGAGAGCAGGCCATCTCTATCCTGAACGAGACGGCGCTGAAGTCGATCAGGGCGCCCTCGAAGCGCGCGCTGTTCTGGATGAATTCGACAGCCACGCCCTCGCAGAGGTACCTCCTCGTCTTCCGGTAATTCACCTCGATGCTTTTCTCGGGAAGGAGAAAGAGGGCTCCCTGCTCGCCCATGGTCACGAGCTCCGGGGCTGACACTACCAGTTTCTGTCCCTCGACGATGAAGATGTTTTCGAAGACGCAGCTGTCCAGGCTGGGCGTTAAGTCGCTCTTCCACCGGCACTCGAATTTCTGGTCCAGGCAGGGAAGGGGGGCAGCTTCAAGAGTTATGGTCCGGTTGTACCTCGCATGTCTGAAGTTAACCAGGATGGAGCCTTCCCTGAAATTGACGAAATTCAACTTGTTGATCAGCTTGCCGAGTCCAAGTTCTTTTTCTTTACCATTTGAGAAATCTAATGTGCTTCCAGGTCGTGCGAACTGTAGTATTTTGAATGCACTTTCCATCGAGGCTCCTTCTCATTCTGGTGCCTGTATACTCACAGTGATGCAGTGTGATGTGACCGGCGTAATTAATACCATAAAATATTAAAATGTTCACTAATTATTTTAAACCAGATTGTATGTCAGCTTCCGGAGAAGTCACTTAGCTGAGCGAATCAGTATATCCGAATTGTATTAAAATTTTTTATGACAGATGGGGCGGTGAATTGGGGGGGATGATGATGGTGCTGTCGGTTGGGGGGTGTATGGACGACTTGCGGCGGGAAGCGAGGCTGGTGCCGCGGGAGCTCCACCTGCTGCGGGGAATCTCGAAGGGACGGCGGAACCTGTGGCGATCACGGATTTATTGCAGGGGGCGGGGCGTCGGGAAACGGGGGGAGTGGCCGGTTGATCACTCGGCTGAGCGAAGCGATGATTCGAGATAGGCGTTGAAGTCGAGGGTCCTGGGCCGATGAAAAAGGTCCTCGGTTTCTTCTTCGGGGGGGGGCGTCTCTTCTGGAGCGGCCTCTTTCTCGCTGGGGCCGGCTGCGACTGTGCAGTTTCGCCCCTGGGCCTTGGCCTCGTACAGCGCCATGTCCGAGGCGTGGATGAGGGTGGTGAAGGTGCGGCCGTCCTCGGGGAAGGTGGCGACGCCGAGACTGGCCGTCATGCGCCTGAAAGGGATCTCGCCGTGCGGGGTGAAGTCATGGCTTTCGATCTCCTTCCTGATCCGCTCGGCCACGATGATGGCCTCGCTTTTCGTGGTGCCGGGGAGAACCGCGCAGAACTCCTCGCCTCCGTAACGGGCCACGATATCCATCTCCCGCAGCGAGGACTTGATGATCTCCGCGGTCTTCTTGAGAGCCTCGTCGCCGGCGATGTGGCCGCAGACGTCGTTGTAGGTCTTGAACATGTCGAGGTCGAGGAAGAGCACCGTCAGGTTAAGCCCCTGGCGGACGCTGCGGTTCAGCTCTTCCTCCAGGCGGCTCTTAAGGAAGCGCCGGTTGTAGAGTCCCGTGAGCGAGTCGGTAACGGAGAGCTGCTCGAACCTGACCGATTCCTCCAGGACCAGGGAGCGCTCGATCATCAGCGAGGCCAGGTTGGCGAATGAGCACAAAAGCTGCAGATCGGCTTCGTTGAAGGAGGCGAGGTTCTTCTTGTCCGCCAGGTTCAGCACCCCGATGATCTTTTCCTTGAGCTTGAAGGGGACGCTGATCAGCGATTTCGTCCTGAACCTGGCCCGGTTGGCCATGGCCACGCGGAGGTCCTTCTCCACGTCCTGGACCAGCAACGGCTCGCCGCTTTGGGCCACCTTTCCCGCAATACCCCGACCGACTCTGAGCGGGATCGACTGCGCGGCGCTCAGCGGCATCCCCTGGCTGCAGACGATCTGCATGCTCTTGCCGTTCTTGTCGATCAGCATGATCGAGCCCTGGCTGGCCTCGACCAGGTCCGAAGCCATACCCAGGACCGCCTCGTAGAGCTCGTCCTTGTCTTCCACCAGCAACAGCGTGTTGGCGAGGGTGAGGAGCCTTCCCGACCTGGCGCTGGCCTTGGCCTGTTCCGCGTCCTTGATCATTCTCGATAATCTCGCCGCCGTCGCGTGCGCCACCATCGAGGCCAGCATGATCTCCCCTTTCCGCAGCTGGGTGTCCACCACGGCGAAGAAGCCGAGTCTGTCCTCCTGGGACTGGAGCGGGAAGAAGATGCACAGGCCTGCCTGCAGTGCCGGTAGGACGGCGCGCATCCTCGGGTCGAAGGGGACAGCCCTCTTGGTCCCGTTGCGGGAGAGAAAGACCCCGAGGGCCTCGGGCGGGAAAAAGCCCAGCTCCTCCGGGAGCCCCCACAGCCCGCAGACATGGAAAGCCCCGCCCTCAACCTCGCGAAGCGCCAGGGCCAACCCCGTTATCCGGAAATTGGCTATCATGGTCTCGGAGGCGAGAGCCACCACTTCCGTCAGCGTCCTCGCCCGGTCCAGTCCCTCCAGGGCCTCGGCTACCGCATGCAACCGCGGGTCGCTCTCCTCGGGGTCGTAGGGGGGGCTGCCGGGCACCTCCCCGGGAACGGGGAGCCTGGCAAGTTCCATGGTCGACTTGAATACCGCGATCAGGGCGGCCGCTTCCTGGGCCGCCTCCTCGATCTCCGGCAGGGTTGCCGCCCACAGCGACTCGACACGAGGCAACAGAGACAGCCCTTGAGGGCCTCCCTGGGTCGAGAGGGCGGCAAGCTGCCACAGGTCCATGGACTGGTCCCTGACTCCGTCACCGACCAGGCAAAGCTCCGCCTCCCCCCACCGGAAAGGGACCACGAAAGCGAGGAATGCCCCGCCGTAGCGGCAGGCTGCCGGCGTTCCCTCCCGAAACCGGCCTTCCAGTTCGGTGGCGAAAAATTGTTGCGACAGCTCCCAGCAAAGCGGATCCTCCACCAGCGACGCGCAGGTCACGAAACCCGGGGGGGACGCACCCCGGGCCTCCTGCCTGCGGTAGAGCGTCAGGCTGAAAGGGGAGAGGGGGGCGGATTTCTTCAGCCCCTGCAACAGCCCCTCGAGCTGGTTTTGGTCGAATTCGTTGCGCAAAGGCGAGAGCTCCGGGCGCGATCGGCTCCGGTGCCGATCCTGAAATGGTCATTACGATGACATAAGGATTATAAAATATTAATTGCTTCTGCTTTTACTCTATTTTATCCATTTGAGCAAGCAAAAGTTACTGACAAAGTCATTGATTATCTTCACTGACAGAGGTAAACTTCCGCGCATCTGAGTGAACCGGGGTGGTGATGTCAGCAGTATTATTGGACAGTCCTCTCTACAATAGCCGCATCTTCGACTCGTACCTGAAACTGATACGGAAACGGTACTCGCACGTCGACATAAACTCCCTGCTGCGTTATGCCGGAATGAAGGAGTGCGAGGTTGCCGACTTCGGGCACTGGTTCAGCCAGCGGCAGGTAGATCTCTTCCACGAAAAGCTGGTGCATCTGACCGGAAACCCGGCCATCGCGCGGGAGGCCGGCCGTTATGCCGCCTCGTCCGATGCGCTCGGAGCACTGCGTGATTTCCTGCTCGGCCTGATCGGCCCGGAGTACGTCTTCGCCATCATCAACCGGGTGGCGGCTAACTTCAGCCGCTCCTCCCGCTGCACCTCCCGCAAGGTCGGTCCCCGCCAACTCGAACTGACGGTCTCCTACGAGGAAGGGGTCAGGGAAAACCCCTGCCAGTGCGAAAACCGGATAGGGTACATCGAGGCCGTCTTCCTCCTCTTCAACCGCAATTTCCCGACCATCGAGCACGAGGAGTGCATCTTCAAGGGCGGCACGGTCTGCCGCTACCTGATCAGCTGGGAGCCTTCCCGGGCAACCCGGCTCGCCGTGGCCAAGCGCTTCTCCCTCTGCGTGCTGGTCGCGGCGGTGGCGGCCGTCGCCCCGGCGAGCTCCAATCCCTATCTTGCCATCTTTCTCCTCTCGGCCCTGCCGCTTCACCTGGCGGTCTCCTTTCTGGCCCATAAATTCGAGCGCAGGGCCCTTCTTTCCTCCCTCGACAGCATGCGGAACTCGAGCGAGCGGCTGCTGGCCCAGGTCCAGCTGAACTACGATACAGCCTCGATGATCAACGAGATCGGCGAGGTGATCTCCGGGAACACGGAACTGGACGAGATTTTGCCCAGCGTGAACCAGGTGCTCCTCAAGCGTCTTAATTACGGCCGCGGCATCATCCTGCTGGTGAACCCGAACCACACCGCGCTGGTGGTCAGGAGCTGCTTCGGATTCACCGAGGAGCAAGAATCGGCACTGCAGCTGATGGAGCACCGGCTCAGTGGCCCCGAATCGAGGGGCGTGCTGGTGCGCTGTTTTCAGGAACAGATCCCGCTGCTGGCCCGGGACCTGGCGGAGGTAGAACATGCCGCGATCCCCGAGAACCTCTCCTTCTTCGCGGGGCTCGGGGTCAGGTCATTCATCTGCGTCCCCATCGTATGCGAAGGCGAGGCCCTCGGGGTGCTGGCCGTGGACGACCAGAAGAGGGCAGGGGAACTGCTGCAAACCGACCTCAACATCGTCCAGGGGGTGGCCCCGGTCATCGGGATCGCGGTCCGCAACGCCATGCGGCTGGAGAACGAGCGCGACCTCTCGGAGCAGTTGAGGAAAGCTTCGGAGCTATTGGAGAGGCGGGTGGTCGAGAGGACCGCCGAACTCCTCGAGGCCCAGGAGGAACTGGAGCTCCTCTACGACTCGGTGACCCATGACCTGAGGACTCCGCTGCGGGTGATTTACGGGTACGGCGAGCTCCTGGCGGAAGGGTACGGCGACCGGATGGACGAGACCGCCAAGGGGTACCTGCAGTCGATGATCGAGGGGGGGGAGCAGATGGAGGCGACCCTGGAGATGATGCTCAACTACTCCGGTGTGAGGATGAGCGAGCTCTCGCTGCAGCCTGTCGACCTCAGCGCGCTGGCGACCCGGATCATGACGGATCTCAGGATAACCGATACCAGGCGTGAGGTGGCGATCGATGTGCAGCAGGGGGTGGTGGTCTGCGGAGACGAGAACCTCCTGAGAAGCGTGATGGAGAACCTGCTGGGGAACGCCTGGAAGTACAGCGCCGGCAATGAAGTCACCCGCATCTCCTTCGGGATGGAGGACGGGATCTGCTACGTGAGCGACAACGGTGCAGGCTTCGACATGACCATCGCCGATCGGTTGTTCATGCCTTTCCAGAGGCTGCACAGCCGTGACACCTTCTCAGGTCATGGCCTGGGCCTCGCCATGGTCCGGCGCATGCTGGAGCGGATGGGAGGGAAGGTCTGGGCAGACGGCAGGCCCGGCGAGGGTGCCACCTTCTACTTCACCGTCTCAGCCACGACAGAACCTTTTAAGCGCGGGATAGAATCTGATAACTGCTGATCAGGCATGAAAAAAGACCCTTCTTTTTTGGGTTTCTAATCAGATTTTATCCGAATCTAATCCCGCGCCAGAATAGAGCCCCTCGCCTCCCTCGTCCTCACCTGGCGCCGACGCCGAACTCGACCCTGCTTCCCGCTCCACCTTTGGCCGCGGGCTTGTAGATGTCGGAGCTCTTCTCGAAAAGCCGCTCCGGAGGGATCTTTCCCTCCGTCATCAGGTATGATTTGACCCTCTCGGCCCGCTCCCTGGCCAGTGCCTGCAGCTCGTCATTGCCCACCACCGTGTGGGTCAGGATGAGCTTCCTCATCTCGGCTTCCGGCAGATCTTTCAGCATGCCCAGCATGTTCCGCGGCTTGGGAAACTTCTCCTTGACGTACACGGCCTTGAGGTAGGCCGGATACTCCTCGGGGAGTATTTCTGTTTCATCCGCGGTCTGTCCCGCCCGGGCCTTCCCCTCCTTGACCACCTTCCGGAATTTCTCCCCTTTCATCTTCTTCAAGAGCACCTCGTTGCGGTACCCTTCCGCGTCCGCCTCCCGTTCGACGAAGCCGGAGATCTCGAGCTTCAGTGCCGGACGGTCCTGCAGCGCCTTCGACAGCTTGGCCAGCTTCTCCTGTTCCGGCCTGGCCAGCTGGTCCGACCCCGGCGCGAAGGCGACCGCGCTAAAGTCCTCACCGTCGCCGCCGAACATCGACCCCAAAAGGGCAAGGGGGGAGGTGGCCGCTTTCACCAGCAGGTTCTTCAGGATCTGCCAGACCACCTTCCAGACGCTGAATTGCGGGTCGTCGGTTCTCCCGGTTACCGGCAGGTCGAGGTGGATTTCTCCTTTTCGGTCCTTGAGAAGCGCAATGGCGAGCCGGACCGGGAGCTTGGTCGCCTTGGGGCTCTCCACCTCCTTGCCGAATGTGAACTGGTCGATGAAGACCTTGTTCTGCGAGGAGAGCGCCTTCTTGTCGATTCGGTAGACGAGGTCGAGAGAGAGCTTTCCCTTGTCCACCGTGTAGCCGACATAGGTAGTGGCGTAAGGGGATAGGGGGGAGAGCTCGATGTCGCTGAAGGCGATCTTCATGTCCAGGTAGAGATCTCCCCTCAGCGGGTTGATCACCCCCTTGATGGTGAGCGGCGAGTGGTTCTCCAGGTTCCCCCTGAGATCGACATCGGCAAGCCTGCTTGCCTCCGAGGAGAGTCCGCTGACCCTGCCGCCGAGGTTGTAGAAGGTGGTGTCGAAGGGAGTCTGCAGGTGGCGGTCGCTAAAAGCCATGGTCCCGCCTTGCATGGTGATCGTGTCGATCCTTATGGGATATGGCTGGGCGGGGGTCTCCCCTGCGGCAGGAAGCTTGGTCTGCGCCGGGGCTTGGATCCTCTGTGCTGGCCGTACCGGAGCGCCAGCTGCCGTGGGCTGAACCGGTGCGGGCTCCTCACGCAGGTGCTGCAGGTTCAGCGTCCCGTCCTTGTTGACGATGACGCGGGAGTAGAAGTTGCCGAGGGTGACCTCCCTGACGGCGAGAGAAAAGGGCGCCAGGGTCCCGCTCAGCCGCTCCATCTGCAGGCTTTCCCATTTCAGCAGGTCCTCGTCGAGGTTTGTGTCCTGACAGTAGAACGAGCGTAC
>NZ_JBXKJL010000184.1:0-3548 GCF_056994735.1 Geomonas sp. | reverse complement strand
TAGAGGAAGTTCTTGAACTTGAAGAACCTCTTCCTCTCCTCCTCGTCCTCCTGCGGGTCGCGGGTGACGGCCTTGAGGTGCCTGGCTATCTCGGGCATGCTCTTCCCGGCTGCGGCGCGGCTCTTGTCGATCACCATGCAGACCACGTCGCGCGAGATCCGGCTCTGGGAGTAAGGCTCGTAAACCGCCTCCCAGAAATCCTTCCCTCCGCCGATCTCTCTCATGATGCCGCCGGCTACCTCCTCGGTCAGCCTCTCCGAGGCGGGCGTGCCCTGGCCTCTCATGCCGTCCCTGATGGCCCGTCTGATGTCCTCGCCGGCTATCACCTTGCCGCTCCGGAAGAAGAGCGCCCTCAGGAGGATACTCCGCAGCTCCCTGATGTTCCCCTTGTAGTTGTGGCTGACCAGCGCCTCCTTGGCGTCCTTGGAAAGGGAGGGGGAGTCGTCGCGGCCCTCTTCCTCGCGGCTGCGGTAGGTCCGGTAGAGCTTGCCGAGGAAGTGGGTGGCGAGGTCGGGAATGTCCTCGCGCCGTTCGTTGAGCGACGGCACCACGACCGAGAGCTCGGTGAGACGGTGGTAGAGGTCTTCCCTGAAGTTCCCCAGCGCGATCTCCTTCTGCAGGTCCTTGTTGGTGGCGGCGACCAGCAACACGCGGCTGATCCGCTCCCGGTTCTCGCCCAGGCGCACGAAGCCGCCGTTATCGAGGAACCTTAGCAGCTGGACCTGGGTCTTCGGGTCGGCGTCTCCGATCTCGTCCAGGAAGACGATCCCGCCCCCGGCTTCTTCGATGATCCCCTTGCGGTCGCTGTAGGCGCCGGTGAAGGCCCCCTTGGAATGACCGAAGAGCTCGGAGTAGGTAAGCTCGCCGCTGTAGGCCGCTATGTTTGTCTTCTTGACCGGCAGCTCCCCGCCGGGATTGTCCTCGCGGTAGAGCTCGTTCAGCTTGTTGTAGAGGTTGTTGAAGAAGAATTCCTTCCCGGCGCCGGTCGGGCCCAGAACCAGGATCGAGGGGAGCCCGATGGTGGCCTCCTGCAGGATGTTCTTGTTCCACAGGGCGATCCTGTTAGACAGCGGCCTGGAGACGGTGTTGATGAAGGCCACGATCTCCTGGGCTTTCCGGCTGTTGCCGATGATGTTCCCCAGCCGGTAGGAGGAAACCTTCGGATCCTTGTAGGCGATATCGCTCTGCAGCCTGGTGACCTCGTGCTGCAGCCGCTCGATCCTCTGGATGTCGGAGATGTGCCGCGAGGTCAGCCGGTCGATGATCTGCAGGATCCTCTTGTGCTCCTCGGTGAAATACCCGTCCTGGAGGGAATTGAGGCAGATCACGGCGATGACCACGTCGTCGCTTATCACCGGGACCGCCATCTCGCTCTTGATCAGGTCGCTCATGGAACGGTGGAACCCGCCGTGCTCGCTGAAGTCCGCCACCTGGCCGATGATCTTCGGCTCCTTGGTCCAGGCCACCCATCCGGTCAGGCTCCGCTCTTCCGGTCGCAGATCCGGCCCCCCGATCTTGAAGGCGGGAATCTTCTTCTTGATCCATTCCTTGTTCTTGGCGCCGATGATGGTCCCTTCCTCGTTCTCGACCACCAGCCACTTTTCCCCCTCGCGCTCCTGCACGATGGCGATGCTCCCGGTATCGGCGCCGATTAATTCGGTGGCCTTGGAGAGGACCTTGGTCAGGAACTGGTGCAGACCCTCGTTGCGCTCCTGGAGGAGGTCGGAGATCTCCGAGAGGACCTTGATCTCCAGGTGCTCGCCGCCGACCTCGTTGATGACCCGCTCCACCATCTCCGCATGGGTCTGCAGGAGCCCCTTCTCGAAGTCGGTAAACCGGGTGAGCTCGCGGGTGAAGTAGTTCATGAGGCAGATCATCCGGCGGGACTCGGGCTCGTAGCGCGGAACCATGTACAGGGTCCGGAGCGCCATCTCCTCCGTGAGTGCCCGGCGCTGGATGGTCTGGTCGCAGAGGTCCTCGACGAAGAGGGGCTTCAGCAGCCGGTCATCGGTGATGATCCCCGCCTCGTTGACGTAGCGTGAGACCAGCGAACTCCCCTGCTTCAGGTCGATACCGCCGACGTTGTCGTATTGCGTTTTCAGCTCGGGATCTTCGGCGTGGCTGGCCAGCACCTCCATCGTCCCTTGGGCCGGTACCAGAACGGAAGCCAGTGTCAGGCCGTCGATGAGCCGCACCGCTGACCGTACCATGAACCCGGCCGCCTCCCTCTTCTTGTAGAGCTCGACCCGGCGGGCCAGCAGCAGCTGCTGGTGATACTTCCTCGCCTGGTCGACCTGTTCCCCGGCCTGGGTCAGGAAAGGGGTGATTCTCGATATCTGTTGCTGGGAGAGGGGAGGGCCGTCCAGGCAGGCGACCCCGATCGATTTGCCAAGGCTGGTTATCGGGAGGAGCGTCGTCCCGTCGATCCGGAAGCGGTGGGAAAATTCCCGATCCAGCGGGAGTCCGTCCTCGGCAGGATTGGCGAGCTGCGCGAGCTTTTGGGTGACGAAGGTGACCGACACCGCGCTTTCCTCAGAGATGATCGGGAAGGTTTCTTCCCGGATCTCGGCGGCGAAGTTGCCGGAGGAGTAGGCGCAGGAGAGGGCGCCACGTGTCAGGTCCTCGAGGTAGATGCGGACCCGCTCCTGCGAAGAGACGAGTTTCGCCCCCTCGCCCACCAGGTGGAGCATCTCATCCAGGTTTTCCTTTCCGAACGAGGCGATCCTCTCGCCGATCCTTGCCAGTTGCTCGTTTATCGCGGTCATGTAACCCTCTGAGTAGGTTTCTTACACACTGGGGCAGTTTAGGGAAAAAGGCTGACGGCGTCAACGGGGAAAAGGGAGTTTTGGAGAAATGGGACACAAGAAGAAGGGACAGAAGCAGAGGCAAAGCATCTTCCCAAGGAGTCCCTCCCTCAATGGCCAGAGACTTACCTGAATAACAAAAGGGGCTATAGCTTTAAGCTTAGCCCCTTCTTGGTTTTTAGATTTTGATTGTCTATCCCCACCCCAGAGAAGGGCCCCCCTATGCTGAAGCTGCCAAAATCATTCCATGGGAAGGGACTCGGGCCCCGGAGCATGGCCCCTATCTTACCCTGAGGTTGTACATCTTCACCTTCCCGAACCTGACAGCGATGCACCCGTTGATGGTGGACGAGCCGACGCTCGCGGAGAAGGCGCTGTCGTATCCCCCCTTGAGCGAGACGGTGATGTCCCGATCGAAGCGGGGCGACTCACCAAAGAGAACCCCCTGCAGCTGGATGACGTCACCGTCGGCGCAGAAGTTATAGGCGTCCTGGAGCTGGCTGTAGTAGTTCGTGCTGCTGCCGGAGACCTTGGCCGGGGGGAAGGTCCCCCCGGTATTCAGCAGCAGGTTACGTACCGCCAGGGCGCCCGTGGCGTCCACCGCCCGCACCGTGAAGGACGAGGTGCCGGGGAAGCTGGCCGTTCCCGAGAGGAGGCCGGAAGCGCTGCCGAGGGTCAGCCCGGCGATGAGAGAGCCGCGGGTGACCGACCACGAGTAAGGGGGGGTGCCGCCGGTGGCGGCCA
>NZ_JBXKJL010000183.1:0-5806 GCF_056994735.1 Geomonas sp. | reverse complement strand
AGGAGACCTCTATATCGCCCTTGACCTCCTTCCAGGCCACCTCCATGGCGTGATAGATATCGGCTGCGTCTTCGCCGAGATCGCCCGGCACGCAGCTGCGGGAGGCGGAGATGATGAAGTTGGCGTTGGTCGGGGAAGGCATGGTTATGACATGGAAGCCCGCGGCGTAGAAGGCTTTCATCATGGTGAGAAGCTTGGTGGCTCGGTCGCTGGAGCCTGCGCCGGCAATCAGGAAGACCAGCGGCGCCTTTTTATCCTGCCAGGCGAAGGTGCAGCGAAGCCCCTTGTCATAGAAAAAGATCGGGGGCTTTTTGCGGTCCGGGAGGACGTCCAGCACCAGTTGGCGGGTGCGCACCTTGGCCGGGAAATGGGGGATCAGCTTGGGGGGCGTACCGAGGATGGTGGCCTCATATGACCCGGCAATGGGATAGCCGTACTCCGCCGCCAAGATATTTACCGGCAGCAGGAGAAGGCAGGCGATGATCAGCAGTCTCAGGTGCATCATCTGAATGCCTCCTTGAGTGGTAGCAGGCGGCGGTTGGCAAGCTGAAGCTGTCAGGTTTTTATTATGAAATACCTTATCCAATACAACCAAGCTGTCAAGCAACCGCGATGGCAGTGTCGACGGCCGGGAGAGCTTTGAAACCCGTTGATTCTGGCTATACTTGGCAAATAGCGGTGCTGCCCAGATTGGAAATATGGAGGAGGTGCCATGAGATTACTGGTCGTGATAGTGAGCTTGACGCTGACCATCGGTGTCGGGGCATCATTCGGGGCCGGTGCAAATATCTGCAATCCAGGTTCCGCGATCAGCTACTATCCTAACGGGGAGTTGAAGTCATGTGTGCTGAGGGACATCTATACCGTAGACGGGGTTATTTGCAACATGTACGATCAGATCACCTTCTATGAGCAAGGGAGGCTGAGGAGCTGTGTAACCAGGGACTATTATGTCTATGGAGGGATAACCTGCAATGAGTATAGCCAGATATCGTTTTATCCTTCCGGAAAGCTCGACACCTGCATCCTATTCAGAACGACCACCATTGAGGGGAAAACCTGCGACGAGATGCAGCCGGTTTCATTCTTCGAAAACGGCAGGCTCAAGAGCTGCGCCACCCCGAAATGAATTACCATCTTGACATCTAAATAGAAATGCTTTCTAGTTATTGATCGACTTCGCGCGAGCTGGTCGAACGATCTGTTCCCGTAAAGAGGAGAGTGTATGAAAAGGATTCTGCTGCCCTTGCTGCTGCTTTTATTCATGGCGGGGGCGCTTGGATGCCAGAAGAAGGATGCGCAGGAACAGGGAGCGGCACAAGGCCCCCACAAGCTGAACGTGGTGACGACACTGTTCCCGCTTTACGACTTCACCAGGGAGATCGCGGGAGACAAGGCGAAGGTCACCCTTCTCCTTCCACCCGGAGTCGAGCCGCACAGCTTCGAGCCCAGGCCAGAGGACGTGGTGACGGTGAGCAAGGCCGACGTGGCGATCTACACCAGCGAATACATGGAGCCGTGGGCGGTGGAGCTCCTGAAATCGATAACGGCCAGGCCCGCGGTGATCGACACCAGCAGGGGAGCCAAGCTCCTCAAGACAGGACGCAGCGAAGAAGAGCACGGCGCAGGCGAGCAGGGGCGCGATACCCGGCATCGCCACGGCGGGGTGGACCCGCATATGTGGCTGGATTTCGGCAACGCACAGGTGATGGTGCAAAACATTGCGGACGGGTTGTCGGGAAGGGATCCTGCGAACAAGGATTATTACCAGAGCAGGGCTCGATCTTACAAAGAGCAGCTGCAGAAGCTTGATGACGACTTCAAGGCGGGGCTGGCGCAGTGCCGGAAGAAGATCTTTCTGCACGGCGGCCACTATGCCTTCGGCTACCTGGCCCAACGCTACGGCCTCACCTATCTCTCAGCGCAGGCGGTCGACCCGGATTCCGAGCCGACTCCGCAGAAGCTTGCCGGGCTGGTCAAGGAGATGCGGAGTAACGGGCTGAAGTACGTTTACTGCGAGGAGCTCCTCTCGCCCGCTACCGCCGACATGATCGCCAGGGAGACAGGCGCCCAGGTGCTGATGCTGAACGCGGCACACAACGTCAGCAAAGAGGATTTCGACAAGAAGGTGACCTTCATCTCCCTGATGCGCCAGAACCTTGAAAATCTGAAGAAAGGGCTGGAGTGCAGGTAGGATGGGACGGCTCAGGCTCCCGGCTTGGCGAGAAAGGCCATAACCTGCTTCATCTCGTTCCATACTTCTCGTTTGAGGGAGTCGTCAGCGAGTAGTTGATCGGGATGCAGGCTCGCCATCAGCCGGACCCCTTCGAGGTCTTTGAAGCGGCCACGCAGGCTGGAAAGTGGCTCCCGGCTTTCCAGTAGCAGCTGGGCCGCCCCTTCCCCAAGGGCTACCACGACCTCAGGGTTCACGGCTGAAACCCGGGCCATCACTGCCCGGCGCAACCCTTCCGTCCCGACAGCATCGCCGGGGAAGCTCAACAGGAAGACATCCTCGGGAGCAAATCCCATAGCCACCACGATGCGGGCCAGCAAGCTGCCGGACTCTCCGGCGAAGCCGGCACCAGTCATGACGAAGAGCAATCTTGAATGGGGGTTCCCTGCGCCATTAAGGGCGGCGGTGGCAGCTTCAGTCGGGGTAGCAGAGGCCTCCGCCGGCCCCTCAGCCATAACAGCGGCAGGAGTCTCATCCATCCCGAACCTGAGCTCCTCCACGCCACTCTCCCGGAGCTCCTCGAGGTACCCCTTCAGCGAGGCAAGCAGCAGATCCCTCTCCTCCAACTCAAGCATCCCAAACCCCTTTACTTTTCGCAGCCCATTATCTATGCTCAGTGGCATGTTCATACTTATTGCAGCAGCGGTGCTGCTCGTTATAGCCATACCTCAACATGCGTACGCCTGGGGCGCCGGTATCCACCTGCAGCTCGGCATGAACGTACTCTCCCACCTGGAAGCGCTGGAACCCTCCGTCGCCGCCATCATCGGGAACCACCCTTTCGACTTCCTCTACGGCACCATAGCCGCCGACATCACCCTTGGCAAGAAGTTCACGCACTACCTGCAGCACTGCCACCGCTGGCGCATCGGCCACAAGGTGCTCGACAAGGCTGGTGACCAAGCCCAGCAAGCCTGCGCCTACGGCTACCTGAGCCACCTGGCGGCCGACTGCATCGCCCACAACTACTACGTCCCGTACAAGGTGATGAGGAGCTTCCCGTCGCTGACCCTGAAGCACGCCTACTGGGAGATGCGGTTCGAGAGCTATGTCGACAAGGAGATCTGGGAGACGGGGAAGAAGGTGGCGCGGGAGCATTTCAAGAAGAACGACCAGCTGCTGCGCAAGGTCCTGTCGGACACCATCTTCTCCTTCACGACCAACAAGCGGATCTTCAACTCCATCCTGTTGGTGAGCCGGCTGGAGAAGTGGCAGAGCCTGCTGCAGACGCTCTCCGACTCTTCACGCTACGTCCTGGACGATAACGACCGTGAGGAGTACATGCAGCTCGCACAGGAGGCGGTCTTCGATTTCCTCAATAACGACGAAACATCGCGCTATTATCACGCGGACCCGACGGGCGAGAAGGCGCTGGCAACAGCCGAGGCAGTTCGGAAGAACCTGAGGCTTCTATACCGAAGCGGGAAGATCACCAGGGACCAGGCCTACGCCGAACTGGCCGAAATCAAGCCGAAACTGAAAGAGGCCATCTGCGACCCGCAGCTCCTGCTGCAGATCCTGTCGAAATAACCGCAAAAACCGATTTTAGCGCGGGATAAAGTCTGATAACTTCTGATCTAGAGGCAGGGGACCGAAGGTCGAATTCAGAAATCCACGACAGGGAAGTCGACCCGTTGATCCGATTCTTATCCGATTCTACCCGATGTTGATCCGCGAGCTACGCCTTTGACTTTCTCAGCTGCTCCACCCGATCGAGAATAACCCCCGCCACCTCATCCTTACCCATCAGCGGCAGTTCCTCAATCCGGCCGTCCCGGAAAAGCATCTTCACGATGTTGGTGTCGACGTTGAATCCCGCCCCGTCCAGGGAAACATCGTTGGCCACCACCATGTCCAGGTTCTTATTGTTCAGCTTCAGCTGGGCATTGGCAATGAGGTCATCGGTCTCGGCGGCAAAGCCGACCAGTATCCGTCCGTCCTTGCGGGCTCCGATTTCCGCCAGGATATCGGGATTTTTCTCCAGTTCGATGGCGAGCGATGCGGCACTCTTCTTGACCTTGACGCCGGAACGCTGCTTGGGCCGGTAATCGGCAACCGCAGCCGCCTTGATGACGATGTCGCACTTTTCGATCCGGCTCAGGACTGCGTCACGCATCTCCTCGGCGCTCTCGACTTTGATGACGGACACTCCTGTCGGAATGTCAATCGCGGTGGGCCCGGTCACCAGGGTTACTTCCGCACCTCGCAGACGGGCCTCCCGCGCGATGGCGTATCCCATCTTGCCCGAGGAGTGGTTGCTGATATAGCGAACGGGATCTATCTCCTCCCGCGTCGGGCCTGCCGTAACCAGCACCCTTTCCCCCGCCAGTCGCTTCGGGGTCAGCGCCGCCACCGCCTCCTCGAAAATTATCCGGGGATCCTGCAGTTTGCCCTCGCCTTCATAGCCGCAGGCGAGCATGCCCCTGGCCGGCGGAACGAAGAGGTAGCCGTGGGCCTTCAACCTCTTCTCGTTCTCCCGGTAGATGGTGTTCTGGTACATGTTGACGTTCATGGCCGGAGCGATCAGTACCGGCGCCCTGGTCGCCATGATGGTCGTGGTAAGAAGGTCGTCGGCTATGCCGCAGGCTACCTTGCCGATGAAATTGGCGGTTGCAGGGGCAATGATGAAGAGATCGGCGCGCTCGGCAAGAGAGATGTGGCCGATCTCCTGCTCCGAGATGAGATTGAACAGCTCCAGATGCACCGGATTCCCGGAGAGGGTCTGGAAGGTCAGTGGAGTCACGAATTCGGTGGCGCCGCGGGTCATGATCACGTGGACCGCTGCCCCGGCCTTGGTCAATAGCCGCAGCAGTTCCACGGCCTTGTAAACCGCGATCCCTCCGGTAACCCCGAGGATGATCTCTTTACCTTTCAGCATCAATCCTCCCTAGCCGTTGATGTACGGATTCGTGCGTCTTTCGGTGCCGATGGTGGAGGATGGGCCGTGTCCCGGCCAGACCACCGTGTCGTCAGGGAGCGGCATGAGCTTTCCCTTGATGGAGGCGATCAGCTGGTTGTAATCGCCTCCCGGCAGGTCGGTCCGCCCGATGGAGTCGGCAAACAAGGTGTCGCCGGTGATAACGACCTGCTCGTTACGAAGCAACAGGGAGCACCCGCCCTGGGTGTGGCCCGGGGTGTGCAGAACCTCGATGCTGCGCCTGCCGAAATCGAGCTGCATCCCGTCGGTCAGATAACGCGACGGCGCCGGGGAGTCCTCGACCTCGAGCCCGTACATGTGGCCGCTCCTTTTGGCCATGGTCAGCAGCGGGAGATCGTTTTGGTGAACCAGGAGTTCGGCGCCGGTGGCCTCGACAAGTGCACGGTTGCAGCCGATGTGGTCGAAGTGTCCGTGGGTGTTGATGATGTACTTGACGGTGAGGCCGAAGCGGCTGATTGCGGAGAGTATGAGCTCACAATCGGCACCCGGGTCGACTACTACACCTTCCTTACCCTGCTTGTCGCCCAGGACGAAACAGTTCACGCCCAGCGGCCCGACAACTATCCTCTCTATGAACATTGCAGTTCCTCCAGTAAAAGCTTCACGCAGAGGGATATTACTCCATCTCCTCATCA
>NZ_JBXKJL010000182.1:0-2297 GCF_056994735.1 Geomonas sp. | reverse complement strand
CACTCCACCGCCGAAAGCCACCACCGGGTGATGGTGCTGGAGGTGATGGGGCGCTACGCGGGCTGGATCGCCCTGGAATCGGGTATCGCCGGCGGTGCCGACGTCATCCTCATCCCTGAAATCCCCTACGATATCGAAAAGGTCGGGGCCGCCATCGTAGAGCGCAGCAAGAGGGGGAGACGTTTCAGCGTCATCGTCGCCGCCGAGGGTGCCTACCCCAAAGGGGGTGACCGCGTGGTCAAGGAACCGGCAGGCGGAAAATCGGTGGTCGAACGGCTGGGCGGGGTAGGGGAGAAGATCTCGCTGGAGCTCGGGGGCTTCCTGGAGATGGATGTCCGGACCACGGTGCTGGGCCACCTGCAGCGCGGCGGCACCCCATCCACCTTCGATCGCTGCATCGGCAGCAGATTCGGGGTCAAGGCGGTGGAGTTGATCGAAATGGAACTCTTCGGCCACATGGTCTGCCTCAAGGGGCGGCACATCTCCTCGGTCCCCATAGAGGACGCGGTGCGATCCCTGAACCTGATCGACCCCATGGGAGAAATGGTCCGGCAGGCCGAAGCCTTGGGCATCATGATGGGGAGATAAAGATTAAAGAGCAAGTCCCGTCTATAATGAAGATACTGTTGACTTTGCCTAATCTCTGACATAGACTGCGGAAAACCCCGATACCGAAGTCCGGTAAGGGTCGCAGAGAGGTGGCATTGTTATGAAGAATCGCATCGCCGATGTGAATCGCAGTCAGCTTTTTGCGGTCATCGGGTTTTTCCTCGGCCTTGGTGCTCCCATCGGCTGGATCCTGCTGCGTCTACTTCTCTTCTCCGAAAGCGGCGTCTCACTCTCCACGCAGATCTTCTCCGACATAACCCGTAACGCCCAGGCCATGGCCCTCTATTTTTACATGGGGGGCGGTACAGCCTGCGTTCTCGCCGCCGTCGGCTTCTTCATCGGCAGGAGCATCGACGAGCTGCAGTCCAAGGGGGTCGAACTGGACAAGCTGGTCCAGGAGGTCGATTCCCAGAAGCAGCTCTTCGAGAACCGCTACAAGGTGCTCGACAACAACATCAAGAACTTCCACAAGATAGGCAGCAAGATCCAGAAAGCGGTGCGCAGGGACGACGTCCTGGCGCTGTGCGTCGAGGGGTTGCACGACATCCTGGGATACGAGCGCGTCAACATCCTGATGGTCGACCCCGAGAAGAACAACTTTTATTTCGCCGCCCATGCCGGCAATGACAGCGAGGTCGGCCCGGACGTCACCGTCCCTCTCGATAGCCGCGCGGGCGTCATCTACAAGAGCTTCAGGGACAAGCAGACCTATTTCATCGAGAACATCGGCAAGTACCCGAACGACTACCTGCTGCAGCCACCCTTCGACACCATCGAGCCCCTGCGCTCCACCACCTTCATCCTCTGCCCGATCGTGCTGAAGGGTGAGACGATCGGCGTCTTCGGGCTGGACAACAAGAAGAGCCACAGGGCGCTGAACGATACCGACGTCGACACCATCAGGCTCTTCGCCGACCAGGCGGCAGCCGCCTTCATGCGGATCGGCCTCCTCCAGTCCATCGACCGGCTCACCCTGGAACTCGGCAAGACCTTCTCGGAACTCCTCAAGAACCGCGAGAATTACTCCAGGAACCTCTACCGCCTGAAGAGTGCCGCCGATTCGCTCGCCAACGGCGCACTGAAGATCGATTCCTCCGCCCATGGCGTGATGGAATCCGTCGACGGCGCCAGTGTCTCCGCCGCCGAGATCTCGATCGCTACCGAGCAGATCACCCGCAACATGGACACGCTCTCGGACTCGGTGTACAAATCGGTCTCGGCGATGGAAGAGATCACCTCGTCGCTGCGGCAGGTGGAGAGGAATACCGTCCTCTCCCATGGGCTTTCGGTCAAGGTGAAGGAGCAGGCCGAACAGAGCAGTGTGGTCGTGAAGGAGACGGTCGACTCGCTGGCCGAGATCCAGCGCTCGGTCGAACTCTCCTATGAAGGCATCAAGCGCCTGAGCACCAACAGCGGCCGCATCGAAGGGTTCGTGAGCGTCATTAACGACATCACCAAGAGGACCAACCTCCTCGCCCTCAATGCCTCCATCATCGCCGCCCAGGCCGGGGAATACGGCAAGAGCTTCGGCGTGGTCGCCGACGAGATCAGGAACCTCTCCCTGCAGACCGGTCTTTCCACCGGCGAGATCACCAGCATCATCGAAGAGATCATGACGGAATCGCGCATTGCCGCCGACAACGTCACCGTCACCAAGGAACTGGTCAAGAAAGGTGTGAAGCTCGGGC
>NZ_JBXKJL010000181.1:0-5337 GCF_056994735.1 Geomonas sp. | reverse complement strand
CGCCCTTCGAGCCGCGCGAATTTTTCCGCCAGGACCTGAACCTGGCGCTGGAGTACCGGCTGCCTCCCTCCCAGTTCCCCCAGGAGATCAAGGAGCACTGGCGGCAGTCGCGCTGGGCCATGGAGTTCGCGGCGCAGGAGCCGGAGCCGGGAGAGCGTGAAGAGCTCCGCCTGTTGAGGGAAGAGATCCAGGCCCGGCTGGAGAAACGCAAGGCCGCGTCACCGGTGGCTGCCAATGTCAGCGGCGGAGGAGTACGGCTGAACCTGGGGGAGCGGTTGCGTCCGGGCATGCTGGTGGAGCTGGGCATCTATCTGCCGCAGCCCGCGAAGGTGCTGGAGGTGGTGGGTGAGGTGGTGCAGGTGACGACTTCGCCAGACAAGGATTACTTCAACACGGCCTTTCGTTATCGCTTCATCGACGAGGGCGATCGCGATCGCCTGATAGGGTACATGGCTTCACAGCAACTCTGGCAGCTGTCTCAACAGGCCCCCAAGGGGGGCGATGAGGCCGCGCCGGTCAGGCCAAAACCGCCGCTCAGACCATTGCGCCTGGCGCTGGGAGTACTGATAGTCACGGGCTTCCTGGGCTGCGAGGTCCATTCCATCCTGCTCAGCCATCAAAGAGGCGAAAAGCACGAGATCGCCAGGGTTTTCGAGACCGGGATCATGGACTTCCTCAGGCAGCGGAGGTGACCATGTCCATGGCATCCTCGATCATGATCTCCAGCTCCGCCAGCAGTATCTCCTTGATCCCCATCCCCTGGGCCTCGAAAGTCGCCGCCAGCATCAGGTTGGGCTCGGCAGGAGAGCCGATGCCGATCTTCTTGCAGGTGTTATCGACCAGGCGCACCATGCTGAGGAGCACGTTGGTGGTGTCGCTCTGCTCCTTGTGGTGGTCCCTGACCACGGTGCAGTAAATCTCCGGCAGGTTCCATTTCTGCAGCAGCTCGCAGCCGGAATCGGTGTGCATGGCACTCATGATTTCGGAGGTCAGTTCCCGCGACATCCCTTTCCCCTCCGGCTCCGCCAGGAGCATCCCCTCCAGCACCTTGAGGATCAACAGGTTCCCGATATCGTGCAGCAGCCCGGCGATGAAGGCCTCCTGTGCCAGCTGCTTGTACCCGGTCTTCTCGCACAGCCACCTGGCCCCGATGGCGGACCCGATGGCGTGCTTCCAGAGGACCTGGGAGTGGCTCTTCAACTCGGGAATGGTGAAGCTGTGGTAGCTGTTCTGCTGGGAAGCGAGCATGGCCACGCTGGCGATCTCACGCGCCCCCAGGCGGATCACCGCCTCGGTTATGGTGGTGACCTTGGTGAGGCCGCAGAACATGACGGAATTCGCCAGCCTGAGGATCTGGGTGGTGAGCGCCTGGTCCTTGATGATCAGGGCCACCACCTGTTCGAAGGTGAAGTCCTTGGTCGCCAGCACCGCCTGCAGTTTCAGGGCGATGGGGTGGAACATCGGCAGGTTCAGGCTTTCCGACTCGAGCTGCTCCTTGATCACATCCACAAACGGTCGCGTCTGCATCTTATTCCCCCAAAAGCCGCCTGATTTCGGCGATAGGCCGCGGTTTCCCAATCCTCGGCAGGAGCCGCACGGCATCCTGCAGCGACACGATCCCCCGCGCCGCCATGCACAGCCCCGACTCCAGCAGCGTCACCAGTCCCGTGGTCTCGGTGGAGATCTTCCTGATCTCGTAGGAGGTCCTCTTGCTCAGGATGGCGTCTTTTACCATCTCGTTCATGATCAGCATCTCGAAGACCCCGATCCTGCCCCGGTAGCCGCTGTACCGGCACTTCGAGCAGCCCCGCCCGAGCCTGAAGTCGGCCCCCCTGAGCTCGTTATTGCTGTAGCCGATCCTGCGCAACTCGACCGGGGCCGGCATGTAGCTCTCGCTGCACTCCGGACAGATGCGGCGCAAAAGCCGCTGCGAGAGGACGCAGACCACGGTGGAGGCGATCAGGAAGGGCTCGACGTTCATGTTCATCAGGCGCAAGAGCCCCCCGACGCTGTCCTCGCTGTGGAAGGTGGTGAGGACCTTGTGGCCGGTGAGGGCGGCCTGGATGGCGGTCTCGGCCGAGAAGTTGTCGCGAATCTCCCCCATCACGATCACGTCCGGGTCCTGGCGCACGATGTGCCTCAGGGTCTCTTCGAAGGTGACGCCGATTTTCTGGTTGATGGAGCACTGCGCGATCCCCTCGATCACGTACTCCACCGGCTCCTCGGCGGTGACGATGCTGGTGTTGAGGTTGTTCAGGTAGTGGACGCAGCTGTAGAGGGTGGAGGTCTTGCCGCTGCCGGTAGGGCCGGTGACGATGAGGACCCCGCTGGGGGTGTCGACGGCGTCGTCGATGAACTTGTCCAGCATGCGGGGGGGCATCCCGATCTCCTTCAGGTCGAGGAGCTGCTCCCCTTTCTTGCTCAAAAGCCTCAGCACGATCTTTTCGCCGTAGATGGTGACGTAGAAGGAGACCCGCATGTCCAGGGCCATGCCGCTCTTGGCGCTCTCGTAGCAGATCCTGCCGTCCTGGTGGCGCCTTCTCTCGGCGATGTCCGCCTCGGCCATGACCTTGATCCTGCTGCTGATCGGCAGGGCCAGTTCCTTGGCGAAATCCTTGTAGAGGGCCAGCATTCCGTCCCGGCGGAAACGGACCCTGAGCACGCTGCGCATCGGCTCGATGTGGATGTCGCTCGCCTTGTCCTTGAGGGCCTCCTCGAATATGGAGTTGACGATACCGGTGACGGTGTGCTCGTCGGTGGCCGGCCCGTCCGCCTGGATGTTCCCCCGCTTCAGGGTGTTGAAGGCGTCCCTGATCCCCTTCATGGTGGCGATGGCGAAGATGGTGTTGGTTCCGAAGAGCTTCTGGGCGGTCTTGCGGCCCTCAGGGTTCAGCGGATCGGCGATCGCCACCAGTACCTGGCCGTTTTCCTCCCTCACCGGGATGAAGCTGTGCTGGTTGACCCAGTGGGGCGGCACCTTGGAGAGGAGGTTGCGGTCGATCTCGGAAGGCTCCAGGTCCAGGTAGGGATAGCCCAGCTGGAAGGCCAGCACCTCCGCCAGGGTGTACTCCTCGATGAAGCGCTGCTCCACCAGGATCTCCCCCAGCATCTTGGCCCCGTCGCTCTCCCGCTGGATGCCGAGCGCGGCCTGCAGTTCCGACTTCTTCAGGTACCCCAGCTCCACCAGCAGGGCCCCGAGCTTGACGGAGACGATGTTGCTGCGCAGAGTTTCCCGGAGCTGCTCCTTGGAGAAAAAGTTCAGTTCGAGCATCACCGCGATCAGGGTCCGCGGAGAGACCAGTTTCGACTTCACCCTCTGCGCGTAACCGAGCTGTTCCTCAGCCAGGAATCCAGCCTTCATGAGCAAGGACGCTATTTCCAGCCCGGAGTCGCTCGCCCCCTTGCGGTCCGAGCCGTCGTTGCTACCATAGGTCTCCATAGGCTTCCCCCTGATAGGCCCCCCACACTCTCCCCGGGAGCCGCACCCGGCGGGGAGACTCTTCATTGACATCCCCCCAAGTTCCTTGGTAGTATACCATGCTCAATTGGAGTGGGCTAATCGGGGGTGCCTTCCGCCGAAGCCGCTCTGCAGTGGGCGCGGGCGGTCGGCTCCTGTTTTTCCGGAAGTGGCGCAGGGCCGGGAAGCGGATCATTGAAAAGCCCGGTATCAGATCGATAATTAGATTTTCAAACCGTTCATGGGGAGCCGCTCAGATGAGGCGGCTGGAGGAGTGAATATGCGGCGTATCCTTTTTTGTCTCGCGACAGTTTTCTGCCTTGCCCTTTCCGGGTGCGTCACCAGTGGCACCTATCATCAAAAGGAGCTGGAGGCCGAGGGGCTCTCGAAGAGCCTCCAGGAGCAGCGGGCCGAGTACCGCAAGGTGGCCGACGAGAACAGCCAGCTGAAGGCCGACGTGGCCCGGCTGACGGCCGAGCTTTCCGCGGTGACCGGGGAGAGGAACACCCTCTCGGCAGGGAAGAAGGAGCTGGAGGAGTCGCTCAAGTCCACCTCCGACGCCAAGAACCGCAGGATCGGGGAGCTGAGCCAGAAGATCTCGGAGCTGGAGGCCGAGAACAAGCAGCTGAAGGATGAGCTGAGCCAGCTGCAGAAGCAGAAGGAGCTCGAGGTCCAGAAGACCAGCAGGACCTATGAAGACCTCCTCGAGCACATGAAGAGCGAGATCTCCAAGGGCGAAGTCACCATCTCCGAGCTCAAGGGGAAGCTGACCGTGAACCTGGTGGAGTCGGTGCTCTTCGACTCAGGTCGCGCGGAGGTGAAGCCCAACGGTCTTGTCGTGCTGCAGAAGGTGGTCGACATCCTGAAGAACTTGAAAGACAAGGCGATCAGGATCGAGGGGCACACCGACAACATCCCGATCGTCGGCGCACTCGCCAAGCGCTATCCCACCAACTGGGAGCTTTCCGCGGCCCGGGCCATCAACGTGGCCAGGTACCTCCAGCAGCAGGGGCTTGATCCGTCGCTGTTGGCGGCGGTGGCCTATGGCGAATACAAGCCGGTGGCGCCCAATGACACGGAGGAAGGCAGAGCCAAGAACCGCAGGATCGAGATCGTCCTCGTTTCCAAGGAATAGGCGCGGGTTATGAAGAAGAAAGAGATGCCAAAGCCGAAAGAAAAGGAGTTCTCGATCTCGCCGTTCAAGGCGCTGAGAGGGGTGGCGCTGGGGGGAGAGCAGCAGGGTAAGGCCCCGGCGGCTCCCAGGAAAGAGCCCAAGCCCGAGCAGCCCAAGACGCGGCAGCAGATGGACGACGAGTTCCTCTTCCTGGACGCCATGTCGGACGTGCGGCGTCTGAACGAGGGAAGCGCCCCGCCACCACCGGCCAAGGGGCCGGCACCGGTCCGGGCCCAGCGCGACGCGGAGGAGGAAAGGGTCTTCCTGCAGGCGGTAGAGGCCTTGAAGATGGATGTGCGCTTTGCCGACGGTCTGCCGGAAGAAGAGGAGCTGCAACGCCCCGCGCCGGTGAACCGCCTGAGACAGTTGCGCCGGGGGGGCATCAGGATCGATCTGCAGCTCGACCTGCACGGGCTCACCAAGGACGAGGCGCTGGAAAACCTCGCCAGGTTCGTGCAGGGGGCTTACAACCGGGGGCAGAAAGGGGTGCTGGTCATCACCGGGAAGGGGAACAATTCGCCCGGCGAGCCGGTCCTCAAGGCCGCGGTGGCGCGCTGGCTCAGGGAGAACGGCAAGGGGATGGTCTCGGAGTTCGTGCAGGCCCCGAGCGACATGGGGGGCGGAGGCGCAGTGGTCATCTTCCTGAAGGAGAAGAAGGTGGAGGAGGAGGGGCAGGGCTGAACCAGCCTCACGCAAAGACGCAGAG